>NZ_JAALDT010000496.1:0-12180 GCF_014144995.1 Dietzia sp. DQ11-71
CCCGGCGTCGGCGACCATCGCCGCGGCCATCTCGCGGCTCTGGAAGGCCGTGGCCTCGAGCGCGGCCCGCGCCAGGTGCGCCCGGGTGTGGAAGCGGGTCAGGCCCACCATCACGCCGCGGGCGTCCGGCCGCCAGCGCGGGGCGAGCAGCCCGGAGAACGCCGGCACCAGGTAGCAGTCGCCGTTGTCCTCTAATGATCTCGCGAGGTCCTCGGTCTCGTCGGCGGTGGAGATCACCCCGAGGTTGTCGCGCAGCCACTGCACCAGTGATCCCGCCACGGCCACGGACCCCTCGAGGGCGTACACGGGATCGGCGTCCCCCAGCTGGTAGCAGACGGTGGTGAGCAGACCGTTCTCGCTGAACTGCGGCGTCGTGCCCGTGTTGAGCAGCAGGAACGCGCCCGTGCCGTAGGTGTTCTTGGCCTCGCCCGGCTCGAAGCAGGTCTGCCCGAACATCGCGGCCTGCTGGTCGCCGAGGATCCCGGCGATGGGCGTACCGCCGAACATCCGCCGTGTCGTCACGTGGCCCAGCACGCCGGAGGAGGGGACGATCCGCGGCAGCATCGCCCGGGGGACGCCGACCTCACGGCACAGCTCGTCACCCCACTCCAGGGACCGCAGATCCATGAGCAGGGTCCGCGACGCGTTGGTGACATCCGTGACGTGGAGGGCCGCCTCGCCGTCGTCGCCACCCCGGCGCCCACCCGTGAGGTTCCACACCAACCACGAGTCGATGGTCCCCGCCAGCAGTTCCCCGGCCTCGGCCCGCTCGGTCCCGCGTTCGCCCCGCTCGTCCAGATACTCGAGGATCCACCGGATCTTGGGGCCGGCGAAGTATGTCGACAGGGGCAGGCCGGTGGCGGCGCGGAACCGGTCGTCGCCGTCCGGGTGGGCCTCGGACAGTCGTGCGCAGATGCCGGAGGTTCGGGTGTCCTGCCACACGATCGCGTTGTAGACCGGATCGCCGGTCTCCCGGTCCCACACCACCACCGTCTCGCGCTGGTTGGTGATGCCGATGGCGGTCACCGCCGCCGGTTCGAGGTCCACGCTGCTCGCGACCTGGGCCATGGCGGCGCGGACGTTCTGCCAGATCTCCAGCGGGTCGTGCTCGACCCAGCCCGCCCTCGGCAGGATCTGCCGGTGCTCGACCTGCGCCGTCGCCGCGGGCACCGGCATGCCCCGGTCGTCGAAGAGGATCGCCCGTGTCGAGGTGGTGCCCTGGTCGATCGCGAGGATGTAGGAGCTGCGAGTCACACGGCCAAGACTACGTCCGCGTTCGCGTGGACACGTCCGCCTCGCGCGTAGAGTCGTCGGCAACGGGCCGGAACCCGCGCACGGCCCCGGAGGGAGCGCCCATGCCCACGACCAGGTCCCGATCCGTCCTCGGCCCCGACCGCCGCGCCGAGGCCTGGCGCAGACTGTCGGAGGACACCTTCGACATCGTGATCGTGGGCGGCGGTGTGGTGGGCACCGGCAGCGCGCTCGACGCGGCCACCAGGGGGCTGAACGTGGCGCTCGTCGAGGCCCGCGACTTCGCCGCCGGCACGTCCTCCCGCAGTTCGAAGATGTTCCACGGCGGGTTGCGCTACCTCGAGCAGCTCGATTTCGGCCTGGTGGCCGAAGCCCTCCACGAGCGCGAACTCAGCATGACGCGCCTGGCCCCGCACCTGGTCACGCCGCTGAAGTTCCTCTTCCCGCTCACCCGTCGGTTCTGGGAACGCCCCTACATGGCCGCGGGATTCGTGCTCTACGACGTGATGGGCGGCTCCAAGAGCGTCCCGCCGCAGAAGCACTACAGCCGCGCGGGAGCGCGCCGGGTGGCCCCGGGACTGCGCGAGGACGCCGTCGTGGGCGGCATCCGGTACTGGGACACCCTCGTCGACGACGCCCGCCACACCCTCACCCTGGCGCGCACCGCCGCTCACCACGGGGCGGTCGTGGCCAACTCCACCCAGGTGATCGGCTACCTGCGGGACGGCGACCGGGTCACCGGTGTGCGGGTGCGTGACGCCGAGACCGGTCGCGAGACCGACGTCCGGGCCGGGGCCGTGCTCAACGCCGCCGGCGTGTGGACCGACCAGCTGCAGAAGATGCTCGGCGAGGAGGGCGGCTTCACCGTGCGGGCGTCCAAGGGCGTGCACATCGTGGTGGACCGCGACAAGGTGGACTCCGAGGCCGCGCTCATCCTGCGCACCGAGAAGTCCGTGCTGTTCGTCATCCCGTGGGGCGAGTACTGGATCATCGGCACCACCGACACCGACTGGCAGCTCGACCTGGCCCACCCGGCGGCCACCGGCGCGGACATCGACTACATCCTCGGCCACGTCAACTCGGTGCTCACCACCCCGATCCGGCGCGAGGACGTCCGCGGCGTGTACGCCGGCCTGCGCCCGCTGCTCTCCGGCGGCGCCGACTCCACCGCCAAGCTCTCCCGCGAACACGCCGTGATGACCGTGGCCCCCGGCGCGGTGGTCGTGGCGGGCGGCAAGTACACGACCTACCGCGTGATGGCCGCCGACGCGGTGGACGCCGCCGTGGCGGAACTGGGGGAGCGGGCCGCCGAGGTGCCGCCGTCGACGACCGACCGGATCCCGCTGCTGGGCGCCGACGGCTACCCCGGGATGGTCAACCGCGCCGACCGGATCGCCGACCAGTACGAGATCCGCGACGACCAGATGCAGCACCTGCTCGGGCGGTACGGGACGCTCGCCGAATACGTCCTCGAGCTCGCCGCCGACCGGCCCGACCTCCTCGATCCCGTCCGTGGAGCCGAGCGCTACCTGCGCGTGGAGATCGTGCACGCCGCCCTTGCGGAGGCCGCCCTGCACCTCGAGGACGTCCTCGTGCGCCGCACCCGGATCTCCATGGAGTACCAGCACGGTGGCGTCGACTGCGCCCGCGAGGTCGCCGAGTTGATGGCGGGCGTTCTCGGCTGGGACGACGACCGCATCGCCAGGGAGGTGGAGCTGTTCGAGCGGCGGGTCGCCGCCGAGGAGGCGAGCCAGGTGGCGGAGTCCGACGACGAGGCGGACGGATTCCTCCGGCGTGTGCCCGAGGTCCGGGAGTTCCTCGCGGACGCGACCTTCGATCCCGCCAGCGCCCAGCCCGTGGTCGACAGCTCGACCGGCTGACCCGGCACCGTACGGGCCAGCTGACCCGGCCGCGTCCGCGCAGGCCGGCCGGGTGGCCTGGCCGGGTGTCTCGGCCGCGTCCGCGCAGGCCGGTCGGGTGTCTCGGCCGCGTCCGGACTGCCTGACGACGAATCCGCCCCTCGGATCTCGACTCGCTCCCGGGGGCCGGGGCGGAGATCGAGATCCGAGGGGCGGATTCGAGTTCGACGCAGATGCGCCGGGAATTCGGCACGTGGTGGGCGCGAGAACGCCAACCACGTCACGAGGTCACTTGATCTCGCAGAGGACCGTTCCCTGGGTCACGGCGGCGCCGGCATCGACGGCGAGGTCGGTGATGACGCCGTCCTTGTGCGCGGTGACCGGGTTCTCCATCTTCATGGCCTCGAGCACGGCCACCAGGTCGCCGGCGGAGACCTCCTGGCCCTCCTCGACGGCGACCTTCACGACGGTGCCCTGCATCGGGGCCGACACGGCGTCCCCGGACGCAGCCGCACCGGCGGCGCCACCACGGGTGCGGGACTTGGCCTTGCGGCGGACCGTGCCGCCGGCATGGGAGCCGCCGAAGGCCAGGTCACCGGGCAGGGAGACCTCGACGCGACGTCCGTCCACCTCGACGACGACCTTCTTGCGCTCGACGGGCTCGTCGTCGTCGGCCGGCGCACCGGTGGGCGACCACGGCTCGATCGGGTTGTCCCACTCCTCCTCGATCCACTTGGTGTAGATGTCGAAGCTCTTGCCGTCGCCGACATACGCCGGGTTGGTGACGATGTGCTGGTGGAACGGCAGGACCGTGGCCATGCCCTCGACCTTGTACTCGGCCAGGGCGCGGGCCGAGCGGGCGAGCGCCTGGTCGCGGTCCTCGCCCCACACGATCAGCTTGGCGAGCATGGAGTCGAACTGGCCGCCGATGGTGTCACCCTGCTCGACGCCCGAGTCCATGCGCACTCCGGGGCCGGTGGGCTCGTGGTAACCGGTGATGGTGCCGGGGGCGGGCAGGAAGCCGCGACCCGCGTCCTCGCCGTTGATGCGGAACTCGAAGGCGTGGCCACGCGGGGCGGGGTCCTCGGTGAACTCGAGCACCTCGCCCTCGGCGATCTTGAACTGCTGCAGGACGAGGTCGATGCCCGCGGTCTCCTCGGTGACCGGGTGCTCCACCTGGAGGCGGGTGTTGACCTCGAGGAAGGAGATCGTGTCGCCCTGGACCATGTACTCGACGGTGCCGGCGCCGTAGTAGCCGGCCTCCTTGCAGATGGCCTTGGCGGAGTCGTGGATCCGCTTGCGCTGGTCATCGGTGAGGAACGGCGCGGGGGCCTCCTCGACGAGCTTCTGGAAGCGGCGCTGCAGGGTGCAGTCGCGGGTGCCGGCGACGATGACGTTGCCGTGCTGGTCGGCGAGGACCTGGGCCTCGACGTGGCGGGCCTTGTCGAGGTACTGCTCGACGAAGCACTCGCCGCGGCCGAACGCGGCGACGGCCTCACGGGTGGCCGACTCGAAGAGCTCGGCGACCTCCTCCATCCTGTGGGCGACCTTCATGCCGCGACCGCCACCACCGAAGGCGGCCTTGATCGCGATGGGCAGGCCGTACTGCTCGGCGAACTTCACGACCTCGTCGGCTCCCGCGACGGGGTCCTTGGTACCGGCGGCCATCGGGGCGTTGGCCCGCTCGGCGATGTGGCGGGCGGTGACCTTGTCGCCGAGGTCCCGGATGGCCTGCGGCGGGGGGCCGATCCAGATCAGGCCGGCGTCGATGACGGCCTGCGCGAAGTCGGCGTTCTCGGAGAGGAAGCCGTAGCCGGGGTGGATGGCGTCGGCGCCGGACTTGGCGGCGGCGTCGAGGATCTTGTCGAATACCAGGTACGACTCCGCGGAGGTGGTTCCTCCGAGAGCGAAGGCCTCGTCGGCCAGCTTGACGAACAGTGCGTCGGCGTCGGGCTCGGCGTATACGGCCACGCTGGCCAGGCCGGCGTCCTTCGCCGCACGGATCACACGGACGGCGATCTCGCCGCGGTTGGCGACGAGGACCTTGGTGATGTGAGAGCTGGCATGACTGGGCACTCAGGGCCTCCTGGAGGTAAACGTCTCTACTGTCGATCGGCCGTGGGGCCCACCGAGTTCTTCCGCAGTCTAATGAGAGGCCCCCCTCATGTGTGGTGTTGGGGGTCCAAGGGCTGGCCCGCGGGGGCGGGCCCGCGAGGCGTCGGGCGGCCTGACCTGCGAGGTTGTTGTGGCCGTCACGTCCCCGGGTGGGGAAACCCGGGTGGATTCACGTCCGGAGCTCGGGTCGCCAGACGCGGTGGGCGTTGATTCCGGCACCCTCGAGGAGTCGTCTCAGCAGAGGCAGGCTGAGCCCGATCACGCTCGACGGGTCGCCCTCGATCCGGTCGATGAACCAGCCGCCGAGTGACTCGATCGTGAACGCGCCCGCGCACTCGAGCGGCTCCCCCGTGCGCAGGTACACGTCGAGGTCGGCGTCGGAAGGTGCGCCGAAGTGCACGGTCGTGTCGGACGTGTCGGTCTCGGAGAAGGTGACGGCGAGGGGGTCGTCGCCGGTGAGATCGGCCACGATCAGCGCGTGGCCGGTGAGCAGGACCCCGTGACGCCCGCGCATCCTCCGCCAGCGCTCCATGGCGCGCTCGTAGGTGTGGGGTTTGCCCTCGAGGTGGCCGTCGACCAACAGCATCGAGTCGCACCCGACCACCACGAGTGTGTCGGCACCGGCCGACCTCGCCTCGGTCGCGAGAGACTCGCCCTCGCGCTGCAGGACGTCCTCCGCCTTGGCGCGGGCCAGTTCCTCCACGACCCGCACGTGCGGGGTCCCCGGCGGCAGGGCGGCCTGCAGGGCGTCCTCGTCGACCTGAGGGTGGCGGATGAGCGGGTCCACCCCCGCCTGCTCGAGGATCCGCAGTCGGGACGGGGAGGCGGAGGCGAGGACGAGCGCGATCATGGGCCTCAGCGTAGCCACCGGGTCAGGACCGCGGCAGCAGCATCGTGATGGTCAGCGTGGTGGGTTCGAGTGCCCGGACCCGGTGACGGAGCTTGGCGGTGAGGTGGAGGATCTCGCCGGTACGCAGTTCGAGTGTGCGGTCCGGCAGGCCGAACTCCACGCGTCCCCGCAGCAGCTGGATCAGGATGGGGTGGAACGCGGCGTGGTCGGGCATCTCCTGGCCCTCGTCGAACTCGAACGCGACGATCTTGGCGGTCTCGTCCCGGTGGACGACCGTGGCCCCGGGGCGGGTGGCGGACGGCGCCGCCCTCCCGATGACGTCGGTGTGGTGCGTGGCGGTGCCCTCGTCGGTGCCGGCGCGGCGGCCGTGATCGCGACCCTCGTCCTCGGGGTCGCGGGTGTAGCCGCCGGCCGCCCCGGCCTCCCGCCCGTCGGAGGTGGCTTCCTCGGACATCGACGATCCTCCTCGAGAACTGCCCGCCGACCGGTCCGGCGGCGGTCCCACCACCCTACTTGTCCGGCACAACGGCCCTGATCCGACGCAGCCGCCCCCGTGCCCGTACTCCGGAGTGTGCATCGGCACACGCGGGGGACGGGGACGGGGGCGGCTCGTGGTGTGGTCGGTCCTCTGCGCTCAGTACTGGCGGCGGTTGAGGAACGAGCTAGGGCTGTATCCGAACGGCGGACGCAGGCGGTCCTCGTAGGATCCCCAGTCGTCCCGGACGCCGGTGTCGTGGTCGCTCGCGTGCGCGGCGTTCCCCTGCGCGGTCGCGAAGACCGCGGACAGGATGCCCACCTCCGTGGGAGTGGGGTTGCCGCCCACGATCTCGAAGAACGGCTTCTCCGGCTGGCCGGCGGGGTCCTGCTGCTGCTCGCCGGTCACAGCGGGATGTTCCCGTGCTTCTTGGCCGGCACCTCGACGACCTTGCGGTCGAGCAGTCGCAGTGCCTGGGCGACCTGCAGACGGGTGTGCGAGGGCGGGATGACCGCGTCGACGTAGCCACGCTCGGCGGCGACGTACGGGTTGACGAGGGTGTCCTCGTACTCGGCCTGGAGCTTGAGCCGGAGGGCGTCGACGTCCTCGCCGTTGGCCGCGGCCTGCTTGAGCTGGTCGCGGTAGACGAAGCCGACGGCTCCCGAGGCGCCCATGACGGCGATCTCGGCGGTCGGCCACGCGAGGTTGATGTCGGCACCCATGTGCTTGGACCCCATGACGTCGTATGCGCCACCGTAGGCCTTGCGGGTGATGACGGTGACCTTGCCGACGGTGGCCTCGCCGTAGGCGTAGAGCAGCTTGGCGCCGCGGCGGATGATCCCGTCGAACTCCTGGCCGGTCCCGGGCAGGAAGCCCGGGACGTCGACCAGCGTGAGGATGGGGATGTTGAACGCGTCGCAGGTGCGGACGAAGCGTGCGGCCTTCTCGGAGGCCTTGATGTCCAGGCAGCCGGCGAACTGGGTGGGCTGGTTGGCCACCACGCCCACGCTGCGGCCCTCGATGCGGCCGTAGCCGACGATGACGTTCATCGCGTACTGGCCCTGGATCTCCAGGAACTCGCCGTCGTCGACGATGTGCGAGATGACCTCGTGCATGTCGTACGGGCTGTTGGAGGAGTCGGGGATGATCGTGTCGAGATCGTGGTCCTCGAGCGTGAGGTTGTCCTCGATCGCACCCTCGGCGATGGGGAACGGGAACCGCGGGGCCTCGGCACGGTTGTTGCTCGGGAGGTAGGAGAGCAGGTCCTTGACGAAGTCCAGGGCGTCCTGCTCGTCACTGGCGGTGTAGTGGGACACGCCCGACTTGGTCATGTGCGTGGTGGCGCCGCCGAGTTCCTCCTGCGAGACCTCCTCGCCGGTAACGGTCTTGATGACGTCGGGGCCCGTCACGAACATCTGCGACGTCTTGTCGACCATCACGGTGAAGTCGGTGAGGGCGGGGGAGTAGACGTGGCCGCCGGCCGACGGGCCCATGATCAGGGAGACCTGCGGGATGACACCCGAGGAGAGCACGTTGCGGTGGAAGATCTCGCCGTACAGGCCGAGCGAGACGACGCCCTCCTGGATCCGGGCGCCGGCGCCGTGGTTGATGCCGATCATCGGACGGCCGGTCTTGAGGGCCAGATCCATGACCTTGACGATCTTCTCGCCGTAGACCTCGCCCAGCGACCCGCCGAAGACGGTGGCGTCCTGCGAGAAGACGCAGACGCTCCGGCCGTCGATAGTGCCGTAGCCGGTGATGACACCGTCGCCCAGCGGCCGGCGCTCGGCGAGACCGAACGTCGTGGCCCGGTGGCGGGCCAGCGCGTCGATCTCGACGAACGAGCCCGGGTCGAGAAGGTTCTCGACGCGCTCGCGGGCCGTCATCAGGCCCTTGTCGTGGGTTTTGTCCACCGCAGCCTGCCCCATCGGGGCCCGGGCCTCGTCGAGGCGCCGACGCAGCTCGGACAGCTTCCCGGCGGTCGTGTGGATGTCGGGGGTCGCGGATGCCGTCGGTACGTCGTTAGACAGAGCCGAGTTCACGTCCGGTTCTGAGGCAGTCGTCATGTTGCAAGACTCTAACCAGTGACCCGCCTCCGTGGCGACGTGACCCGGCGTACATCCCCCGGCGGCGACCCCGACCGATGTCCGAGCGGCGACATAC
Source organism: Dietzia sp. DQ11-71 (assembly GCF_014144995.1). Taxonomy (NCBI): domain Bacteria; kingdom Bacillati; phylum Actinomycetota; class Actinomycetes; order Mycobacteriales; family Dietziaceae; genus Dietzia; species Dietzia sp. DQ11-71. The sequence continues at coordinate 8,714 of NZ_JAALDT010000496.1, forward strand.
GCTGGGGGTCGTGCACGCAGATCCAGGTATCGAGACCCCGCCCAGGTTGGACGCCGACGCGCTCCGTCGCGCTCTGGTGGAGGGCCCGGACGCGCCGTACTCGTCTCTCGACGTCGTCGACGACATCGGTTCGACGAACGCCGAGTTGATCTCCCGCGCGGCCGGGGGTGCGCCGGACCGCAGCGTGTTGCTGGCCGAGCACCAGGCGTCCGGTCGCGGTCGCCTCGGTCGCGTGTGGACCGCCCCGCCGCGCACGCAGGTCGCCGTGAGCGTCCTGTTGCGCCCGGGGGCGATCTCGCCGACCCTCTTCGGGTGGTTGCCCCTCGTCACCGGCCTCGCGGTGAGGGACGGGCTGCGGGAGGCCGGTGGCGTCGACGCGACGCTCAAGTGGCCCAACGACGTCCTGGTGGACGGGCGCAAGATCGCCGGCATCCTCGCCGAGATGACGACCGTCCCGGGCGGCGGGGACTTCCCCGTCCGGCTGCCGGCCGTCGTGGTGGGGGTGGGCATCAACGTCTCACTCACCCGCGAGCAGCTGCCTGTATCCCACGCCACCTCGCTGGCGCTGGCCGGCGGGTCCGGTGACCGGGACAGTGTGGCCCGCGCCGTCCTCGAGGCGCTGGCCCACCGCCACCGCCAGTGGCGCGAGTGCGAGCGCGGGAGCGGATCGACCGTCTCCGACCAGCTCATGGCGACCTACACCGAGGCCTGCTCCACCGTCGGCACCGAGGTGAGGGTCGAACTGCCGGGGGGCGTCATCAGGACCGGGCGCGCGGACAGGGTCGACCGCGACGGCCGCCTCGTCGTCGTCGACCCCGACGGTGAGTTCGCCGTCGCCGCCGGCGACGTCACCCACGTCCGTGGCGCCGGCGGTCGGTGGGGCGGCTGAGCCGTGGGTTTCATCCGATCGGTCCTCGCGCCGGGGGAGACGCTCATCGTCCACACCCACCCACACTGGCTCGCCCTCGTCCGCCCGGCCCTGGTCACGGTGGTCGGGGCCGGTCTCGCGGGGATCGCCGGCGGCTTCATCGAGGTACAGGTGGTCCACGCCGGGGACCGTACGGCGACCTGGGCCATGGTCGCGGCGCTGTACGCCCTGGTCGTCCTCCGGTTCGGACTCTGGCCCCTGACCCGGTGGACGCGGACCGACCTCGTGGTCACCGACGAGAGGGTGCTCTACCGGCCGTCCGGGTCCTCGCGGCGGTGCGTGGACGTGCCGCTGCGCAGGATCAGCGCCGTCAGGTTCCGCCACACCCTCACCGACCGCGCCCTGGGCACGGGATGCCTGATCCTCGAGCTCGGTCACCTGCCGCCGGTGGAGATCGACCACGTCCCGGAGGTCGCCCGCGTCCACGCCGCCGTCTACGACGAGCTCATGCGACTGCCACCCCCGCCCCCGCCCGCTCCGGTCGCCGCGGCGCCACGGTTCCGCTGGGGGCTCCCGGGGCGGCGGTGACGACCTCGCCCCGCGTGAGACCATGGGCGACGTGAACGACGACTCGCGCATCCGCCGCAATCCCCTCGGCACGCCCGTCGTGGCGATGATCGGCGGGGGACAACTCGCCCGCATGACCCACCAGGCGGCCGTCGCCCTCGGCCAGACGCTCCGCGTGCTCGCCGCCGACCCCCAGGACCCGGCCGCCCAGGTCACGCCGGATGTGGTGATCGGCGCGCACGATGATCCCGACGCCGTCCGCGCCGCCGCGGAGGGCGCCGACGTGATGACCTTCGACCACGAACACGTGCCCCCGCAGATCCTGCTCGAGCTGGAATCCGCCGGGGTCGCCGTGCGTCCCCGTGCATCCGCGCTCATCCACGCCCAGGACAAGTTGGTCATGCGGCGCGCGCTCGCGGAGATCGGCGCCCCTGTCCCGCCGTTCACCGGCGTGGACTCGCTCGCCGACGTCCGACGTTTCCACGACGAACAGGACGGGAACATCGTCCTCAAGGCCGCGCGGGGCGGGTACGACGGTCGGGGCGTCTGGATGCCGGGCTCGCTGGAGGAAGCCGAGCGGATCGCCGACGAGCAGCTCGCCGCCGGGGTGCCGATGATGGCCGAGGCCCGCGTCCCGTGGACCCGGGAGCTGTCCGCGATGGTGGCCCGGTCCCCGTTCGGGCAGGGGGCGGTGTGGCCGGTCGTCGAGACCGTCCAGCGTGACGGGATCTGCTCGGTGGCGATCGCGCCCGCCCCCGGGCTGCCCGACGACCTGCGCTCGGCCGTGCAGGCCACCGCGTTGCGATTGGCCGAGCACCTCGACGTGACCGGCGTGATGGCCGTGGAGCTGTTCGAGGTGATCGGCTCGGACGGTCGCCCGGGAGTACTGGTCAACGAGCTCGCGATGCGACCCCACAACTCCGGCCACTGGACGATGGACGGGGCCACCACCAGCCAGTTCGAGCAGCACCTGCGGGCGGTACTCGACTACCCGCTCGGCTCCACCGTCCCGACCGCGCCCCTCACCGTGATGGCCAACGTCCTCGGCGCTCCCGAGACGCCGGAGATGAGCATGGACGAGCGCGTCCACCACCTCGCCGCGCGGTTCCCGCACGCGAAGGTGCACCTCTACGGCAAGTCGGAGCGGCGCGGCCGCAAGATCGGCCACGTCAACGTCCTGGCCGACCCGGGTGTCGACCCGGACGACGCGGAACAGGTGGCCTCCGTCCGCGCGGTCGCGGAACTCGCGGCCCACTGGCTCTCCCACGGGGAGTGGGCCGACGGCTGGGACCCCCACTCGGGGGCGCCGGCCGGGGACTTCGAACGCTGAGCGCACCACCGGAACGCTGAGCGCACCACACTGAGGAAAGGCGACGGGATGACCGAGCGACAGGACGGGCCGCAGGTCGGTCTGATCATGGGCAGCGACTCCGACTGGCCCACCATGGAGGCAGCGGCGGAGGCACTCGCCGAGTTCGGGATCACCTTCGAGGTCGGGGTGGTCTCGGCACACCGCACCCCGCAGAAGATGCTCGACTACGCCTACTCGGCGGCCGGCCGGGGCGTCCGCGTGGTGATCGCGGGTGCGGGCGGCGCCGCGCACCTCCCGGGGATGGTCGCCTCGGCCACGCCGCTGCCGGTCATCGGTGTCCCCGTGCCGCTCAAGCACCTGGACGGCATGGATTCCCTGCTGTCGATCGTGCAGATGCCCGCCGGTGTCCCGGTGGCCACCGTGTCGATCGGCGGGGCGCGGAACGCGGGTCTGCTCGCGGTGCGGATCCTCGCCGCCTCCGACCCCGCCCTGCGCGAGCGGATGGAGGCGTTCCAGGCCGAGCTGGAGGCGATGGTCGAGCGCAAGGACGAGGCCCTGCGCCGACAACTGCTCGGCTGATCGCCACCGCGGGGGCGGCGGGGCCGACGGCGCCGACGGGGGCCGACTTCCGGCTGGTAATTTGAAGGGCCGGACGCGGCCTCGCGTCTCCCGCGGCGATAGTGGCGGCCGACGAACGTCAGCGGCCCCTCCGCGAGAACC
>NZ_JAALDT010000497.1:0-1413 GCF_014144995.1 Dietzia sp. DQ11-71
TGGCCGGCGCCCGCCGCGCGATCAGCACCGACGAATCCCTCATGGAGGCCCGCATATGTCCGGTAACCCCGACTTCGACCTGTACCGCCCGGCGGAGGAGCACGAAGAGCTCCGGGCCGCGATCCGAGCCCTGTCGGAGAAGGAGATCGAGCCCCACGCCGCGGCCGTCGACGAGGACGAGCGGTTCCCCCAGGAGGCCCTCGACGCGCTCAACGCCTCGGGTTTCAACGCGGTCCACGTGCCGGAGGAGTACGGCGGGCAGGGTGCGGACTCCGTGGCGGCGTGCATCGTGATCGAGGAGGTCGCCCGCGTCTGTGGGTCGTCCTCGCTGATCCCCGCCGTCAACAAGCTCGGCACCATGGGCCTGATCCTGGCCGGTGGGGAGGAGCTCAAGCAGAAGGTCCTTCCCGAGATCGCCGAGGGCAAGATGGCCTCCTACGCGCTGTCCGAGCGCGAGGCCGGCTCCGACGCGGCAGCCATGCGCACCCGCGCCCGCCAGGACGGTGACGACTGGATCCTCAACGGCAGCAAGGCGTGGATCACCAATGGCGGCAAGTCGACCTGGTACACCGTCATGGCCGTGACGGACCCCGAGAAGGGTGCCGGCGGCATCTCGGCGTTCATGGTCCACGCCGACGACGAGGGCTTTGGCGTCTCCAAGACCGAGAAGAAGCTCGGCATCAAGGGTTCGCCCACCGCGGAGCTGTACTTCGAGGACGTCCGCGTCCCGGGCGACCGGATCATCGGCGCGCCGGGCACCGGCTTCAAGACCGCCCTGCAGACCCTCGACCACACCCGCCCGACCATCGGCGCGCAGGCCGTCGGTATCGCGCAGGGCGCCCTGGACGCGGCGATCGCCTACACCAAGGAGCGCAAGCAGTTCGGCCGCGCGATCTCGGACTTCCAGAACACTCAGTTCATGCTGGCCGACATGGCGATGAAGGTGCAGGCCTCGCGCCTGATGGTGTACACGGCCGCCGCCAACGCCGAGCGCGGCTCCGCGCCCGGTGGCGAGAAGCTGGGCTTCATGGCCGCCGCCTCCAAGACCTTCGCCTCGGATGTCGCGATGGAGGTCACCACCAACGTCGTGCAGCTGTTCGGCGGCGCCGGGTACACCCGCGACTTCCCGGTCGAGCGCATGATGCGCGACGCCAAGATCACCCAGATCTACGAGGGCACCAACCAGATCAACCGCATGGTCATGGCCCGCCAGCTCCTGGCCTGATGCCCGGGGCGCCGGCCCGCTGACCGGCACCCCCTCCGCGAATCCGCTACTCCGATTCCGAATCTGCTACCCGCATCAGGGGAGCGGATCCGGAATCGGAGTAGCGGATTTTCGCGTCGCTGGGGCGCTGGGGCGCTGGGGCGCGGCGTCGCTGGGGCGCGGCGTCGCTGGGGCGCGTGTCGCGGGCG
>NZ_JAALDT010000498.1:0-1093 GCF_014144995.1 Dietzia sp. DQ11-71
CCGACCGAGCGCCGCCGACCGCGCCGCCGTGGCCGCAGCCCTCGACCGCGTGGGACTGTCCGGACTCGCGGCCCGCCGCATCGGCGAACTCTCCGGCGGTCAGCGCCGTCGTGTCCTGCTGGCACGCTGCCTGGCGCAGGAGGCCGACCTGCTCCTGCTCGACGAGCCGTTCAACGGGATGGACGCAGGCAGCGAGGAGGTGTACATCGACGTGCTGCGCGAGCTCACGGCCGAGGGGCGCACCGCGCTGGTCTCCACCCACCACCTGGGCACCGTCGAGCGGCTCGCGGACTCGGTGGCCCTGCTCAACGGCTCCCTCATCGCCCACGGCCCGGTCGCCGAGACGACCACCCCGCAGATCCTGTCCACCCTGCTCGGCGCCCGGCAGACCGGGACCGCCGAGCGCACCGTCACCGAGGGAGCGCTGCCGTGATCGACCTGCTCGCCGAGCCGATGAGCTACGACTTCATGCGCCGCGCCCTGATCGTGGTGACGGCCTCCGGGATCGCCGGCGCCCTGCTGAGCTGCTGGCTGGTCCACATGGGATGGTCGCTCATGGGTGACGCCGTGTCCCACGCGGTCCTGCCGGGGGTGGTGATCGCCGCGATGACCGGCACCCCGTTCGCGGTGGGCGCCCTGGTCGCCGCACTGGTCGCGGTCACGATGATCGGCGCGGTGCGCGAGAGCGGAACGGTGCGTGAGGACGCGGCGATGGGCATCGTCTTCACGGCCCTGTTCGCCCTCGGCCTGATCCTCATCGCCCGCTTCCCCACCCAGCAGGACCTGCACTCGATCCTGTTCGGCAGTGTGCTGGGCGTCCGCGACTCCGAACTCGTCCAGGTGATGGTGGTCTCCGCGTTCACGGTCATCGTGCTGCTGGCGTTCCGCCGTGACCTCGTCATGGTGGCGTTCGACCGACTCCACGCCCACACACTGGGACTGCGGACCCGGGCACTGACCGCCCTCCTGCTGGCGACGCTCGCCACCGCGACCGTGGCGGGGGTCCAGTCGGTGGGCGTGATCCTCGTCGTGGCGACGCTCATCATCCCGGGCGCGACCGCCCAGTTGGTGGCGGACACCATGCGGGGGACGA
>NZ_JAALDT010000499.1:0-1061 GCF_014144995.1 Dietzia sp. DQ11-71
AAGATGAAGGTGTAGCCGGTCAGGCCGAAGACGTCCGTGGCCAGCAGGGGCAGGACGGTCTGTTGCTGTCCGACCATGCCGCCTACCAGCGCATTGATGGCGACGAGCAGCGTGAACTGGGCGGCGTTGGCCTTCAGGCCAAGCTTGAGAGTGCGTTCACTGGTCATGCTTTCCCCCTCGCGATCGACCACGTCAGGGCGGTTTGGCCTTTGCTGCGTGCCGCTCCGCTAAGCAGTGCGCAGCGCCGGCTCGGCGCGGCTCTGCGGCGAACGCAGGGGGCATCGGTCGACGGCCACGAAGCAGATGGCCGCCGCGAGCGCCAGCAGAGCCACCACGCCGAGGATGATCGGTGCGGCGGGGAAGGGCAGTTCCTGGGACAGGACGAAGGCGCCCATGAGTAGGACAAAGACCCCGAAGCCCTTGCGCAGCGCCTTCTCCGGCACCACGGAGGTGAGCCGGATACCGGCGAACGAGCCGGCGATGGCCGCGGCGGTGACCGCGGCGACGAGCGGCCAGTCGAGGCTGGTCGAGGTGAGGTATCCGCCGAGCCCGGCGAAGGACTTCATGGCGATCACGAGCAGGGAGGTGCCGACCGCGGCGGTCATCGGCAGACCGGCCAGGAGCACGAGGGCCGGGACGACGAGGAACCCGCCGCCCGCGCCGACCAGTCCGGTGGCGGCGCCCACGACGAGGCCGTCGAGCAGGATTCGCCACAGCGGATGGTGGTGGTCGTTGCTCTGTCCGTCGCGGTCTTTGCGTCCTCTGATCATGGCGCCGGCGGTGGCGATCATCATCACCGCGAAGCCGATCATCAGGACGGTGCCGGGGATGTAGCCGCCGGCAAGGCCGCCGAGGAACGCCCCGACCATCCCGGCGGCGCCGAAGATCAGGCCCGTGCGCCACTGGACGTTGCCCTTGCGGGCGTGACCGATGAGGCTGACCAGTGAGGTGGCGCCGACGACGAACAGTGAGGTCGCGATGGCCTCCTTGGGGTCGAGTCCGCCGATGTAGGTCAGTAGCGGCACGACCAGGATGGATCCGCCCCCGCCGAGCAGGCCCAG
>NZ_JAALDT010000049.1:0-10648 GCF_014144995.1 Dietzia sp. DQ11-71
GTCAGCTCGAGGCGGTGGGGGAGTGCGACCGGGTCTATATCGAGAAACAGTCGGCTCGCTCGCGTGCCGATCGGGTGAAGCTCGAAGAGTGCATCAGGTACCTGCGAGATGGTGACGAGCTGGTGGTTGCGTCGATGGACCGACTCGCTCGTTCCCTGGTCGATCTCAAGCAGATCGTCGGCGAGATCACCGCCAAGGGTGCGAGCGTGGAGTTCATCCACGAGAGGGCTACGTACGCCGCCGGCGCCCAGGATCCACGAGCAGATTTGATGCTCTCACTACTCGGGGCGTTCGCCGAGTTCGAGCGGGCCATCATTCGCGAACGCCAGGCTGAGGGCATCGCCATCGCCAAGGCGAAGGGCAAGTACAAGGGGCGCAAGCGCGTCCTGACCGAGGAGCAGATCGACAAGGCCCGGGCCCGCATCGAGGCGGGGGAGGGGCCGTCGGCGATCGCCCGCGATCTGGGAGTCGGACGGTCCACGCTGTACCGCGCCCTCCAACGACATGCGACGTAGATGAGGAAGGGGGAGCGACATGGATGGGTGGTCTCCAGTGGGCGGCAAGGGGCGCATCGCAGCGTTGCTCGAGACCGGGACCGTGGGCGCTGTCCGAGATCTCTTTCCCTACGGGGTGCGGATCCTGTGTCCGATCACGCTCCATACGGGCCGCGACGTGGCCGGGTGGAGCTCATGGCATGAGGTCGCTGAGCGTGTAGGTGCGCAGTATCCGCCCCGCCGTGGATTGACATCGATGATCGACAGCGCCAACACCCCGGAGCTGGCGATAGGTGTGGATCGCCTGGTCGGGTGTAGCGCTGGCCCTGCCATCGAGATCGCGCAGCGCTACTGCAGCACCGCGTCTGTCCTGCAGTGGAAAGCCGCGATCTGGACAGTGAACGGCGATCCAATCGGAACATCCGACGCCGCACGCACTATCACAATCGTCGATGACGGCGACTATGGCAGCTCCTACGACTACCAGCTGGTATCAGCTTCCACGGCGGCTCTCATGGACCCGTTCCTCCACCCCGAACCATCATTCCTGTGGTCCGACGACGAGACACTGTTCCTCGAGATTCAACCCGAGACAGGATGGATTGAGGTCTACTCGACTAGGCCGGATCTGGTCGAGGAGGTGCGAAGCGACACCCAGTGGGAAGTAGTCCCGCTGACCCGCGACCTCCCGCAGTCGTAGCAATAGCGCCTCCCGCGAATCTTGCTCGCGGTAGGCACTGCAGCACGACACCGGACCGCCAGCCAGTACTGGCAGAAACCCGCCACCGAGCGCCGGGAGCTGATGCACGGTTAGGTGACAGGGTTAGTCACGCGGTCTGAAGGGCCTCGTCGGTCATGATGGTCTCGAATTCAATGGGGGCCAGTCTGCCGAGGCGGTCCTGCCGTCTACGACGGACCCGGCCATCAGGTTGGTCGCAGTCGGCTGATGGGTGGTTACACCTGGCGCCCGGCGTCTTCGGCCCGCAGGATCGCCGGCAGAATTACGTGTGGCTCGGGGATCATCCCGGGTGTGACGCGGTGCCGGAACACCCAGTAGCTCCATGCCTGGTAACAGAGGATCACAGGCAGCGCCACGACCGTGATGACGGTCAACACGCCGAGGGTATACGTACTGTGCGCCGCGGACTGCACCGTGATGTCGAAGGCACTGTCGATTGTGGACGGCAGCAGAACCGGGAACATGGCCAGGAAGATCGCGGCCAGCCCGAACAGGCCGGTGCCGGCATAGCCGGTAAACGCGAGCCCTTCCCGGCCCGCGCGTGCCTGAGCCCATCCGACGCCACCGGAGACCACGGCGAGAAGGGCGACCGTCCACCCCGCCGGTCCGGCACCGTGCTCGAATTGCACCATCGCAATCCAGACGAGCAGCGGCAGCAGGCAGAGGGGAGCCCACCGGACGGCGAAACCGGATGCGCGCCGCCGCACTGGGCCGTCGGCCTTGAGCGCCAGGAACGTGGCGGAGTGGGCCAGGGCAAATCCCACCACGGCGAGGCCACCGACGAGGGCGGGCCACGAGAGCCAGGCAAAGGGACCGCCGACGCGGTCGCCGTTGCCGTCGATAGGCAGTCCGATCGAGGTGAGCGCGAGCAGCGCGCCGATGAAGAACGCGACGGCCGCGGAACCGAGGCCGATCATGTACGTCCAGAACGTCGCCCAGACCCTTGTGCCGACCTTGCCCCGGTACTCGATACCGACGGCCCGCAGGATGAGTCCGAGCAACGCGAGGGTCAGCGGCACGTAGAGGGCGGACAGTAGCGCGGCGTACCAGGGCGAGAACGCGGCGAAGAGGGCAGCGACGGCGGTGATGAGCCACACCTCGTTGCCGTCCCAGACGGGGCCGATGGTGTTGAGCATGACGCGGCGGTCGCGTTCGCTGCGGGTCGAGAAGATCATGTGCATGCCCACGCCCAGATCGAATCCCTCGAGCAGGAGGTACCCGGTCCACAGGAGGGCGATGGCGACAAACCAGATGATTGCAAGGGGTTCCATGGTTGTTCCTCGTCTCGTGGTCAGTAGGCAAACGACAGCACGTCGTCGTGCTCGCCGTCCGGGTCGTCGACGTCGTCGTCGTCCTGACCAACGAGTTCGGGCATCGCACTGGCGACTCCACCGCGCGTATACCGCACCAGCAGGTACACCTCGACGACCAGCAGAACCCCGTAGACGGAGCCCAGGGAGATGAGGGAGAACAGCAGCTCCCCGGCGGTCACACCGGGAGATACGGCGGCCTGGGTGTACATGTACACGGAGTCGGCTCCGGTCACGGCGGGGTTCGGGGCCACGACGAACGGCTGTCGGCCCATCTCGGTGAAGATCCATCCGGCGATGTTCGCGGCGAACGGTGCGAGGATTCCGGCGAGCGCGAGTCGCATGAGCCCGCGGGATCCGGGGACGGTGCCGCGCCGGGTGAGCCACAGGGCAACCGCTCCGGCGGCGGCGACTATCCCGCCGAGGCCGATCATGAGGCGAAAGCCCCAGTAGGTCACCCACATGACGGGGACGTACTCGATCTGCGCGCCCGCCCGGTCGCCGTACAGGGCGTCGTCCGGAATCGTCTCGCCGTAACGGTCCACGTACTCGGGTTCGAGGTCGCGAATACCCGGCATGTCGACGCCCCACTCCCCGGTGGCGAGGAAGCCGAGAACGCCGGGGACCTCGATGAGAGTGGTGACGTCGCGGCAGTCCGTGGATCCCGGGTTGCCCAGCGAGAGCACCGAGAAGGAGGAGCCGGAGTGGCAGGCGGCCTCGGCGGCAGCCATCTTCATGGGCTGCTGCTCGTACATGAGTTTGCCCTGGATGTCGCCGGTGACGACTGTGCCGAGGAACCCCACCATGGCGACTATCGCGCCGAATCGCAGGGACCAGATCCAGACGCCGTGGTCGGTGCGGTCGCGTCCTGGTATGTCCTGGGCCTGCCCCACGATCACGTGCCCGCGCTCGTCGACGGTGTCGATCCCGTCATGCCGGCGGCGCCACAGGTGGTACCAGGCGATCCCGAGCAGGAACATCCCTCCCACCACGAGCGCACCAAAGACGGCGTGGGTGAACGCTGCCAGTGCGGTGTTGTTGGTGAGCACGGCCCACACGTCAGTCATGACCGGCCGGCCGTCCTCGCCGAGCTCGACGCCCACGGGGTGCTGCATCCACGAGTTGGCGACGATGATGAAGTACGCCGAGACCCAGGATCCGATCACCGCGCACCACAGGGCCGCGAGGTGCACGCCCTTGCGCAGCCTGCCCCAGCCGAAGATCCAGATACCGAGGAAGGTCGATTCGAGGAAGAAGGCGAGCAGACCCTCGAGCGCGAGCGGGGCACCGAACACGTCCCCGACGAACCGGGAGTACTCGCTCCAGGCCATTCCGAACTGGAACTCCTGGACCAGGCCCGTGGCCACGCCGAGGATGAAGTTGATGAGGTAGAGCTTTCCCCAGAATTTGGTCATCCGGAGAAATTTCTCCTGGCCGCTGCGCACCCAGGCGGTGTGCATCACGGCAACCATCGCCCCGAGTCCGATAGTGAGCGGGACCATGAGGAAGTGGTAGACGGTCGTGATGCCGAACTGCCAGCGTGCGATCTCGACAACGTCCATAGGACGCCAACCCCTTTCACCGGATCGGGTGTCGTGTTCACCCGCCATCGGCATTCTACATAGCGTAGAAATATTTCTACCGAGAGTCGAATTTCTTTCGCCACTGATAGAATCCGGCTACAAAGCAGGAGGAGAGGATCACCGTGGCGACCCTGGGCGAGTTGGAGCGTGCCGTTATGGACGTAATCTGGGACCACAGTGGGCCGGTGACGGCGTACGACGTCAAGGGCGTGCTCGACAGCTCCCGGGAGCGCCCACCCGCCGTGACCACCCTGCTCACGGTCTTGAGCCGCCTTGCACGCAAAGGTCTGGTCGTCTCGGATCGCACCGCGCGCCCCCACCGCTACCGCGCTGTGGCCTCGCGGGAGGAGTACACCGCGGAACTCATGCACGAAGTCCTTGGAGACTCCCGGGACCGGCACGCGGTACTTGCACGGTTCGTCGGCGGGGTCTCCAACGATGAGGCGGCGGCGTTACGCACGCTACTGAAGGGAAACGGCTGATCCCCCAGTCGGCGATGTCCACCGGCGCCGTGGGGCTCCTGTTGGCCGGGGTCGCCCTGGCCCTGGCCTGGCCGGTGCCGGTTCTGTTGGCTCGCGCGCGCTGGCCGATGCACGCCCCGGCCCGCGCGCTCCTTCTCTGGCAGGCCATCGGCCTGGCCGGCGGGGTCTCGATGATCGGGGCACTCGCGCTGATCGGCCGCGCGGTCGCGCCGGAGCATCCCCTGGCCGCGGTCGTCCCCGCAATCCTGCTGGGCTGTTATCTTCTCGCTCACCTCGGTGCGACCGTCGTCCAGGTCACGCGGCAACGGCGCCGACATCTGACGCTGCTCCAACTACTCACAGCGCCCCACCCGACCCGCGCGCGAACGCGCGTGATCGACGAGGCCGCACCGGTGGCATATTGCATCCCCCGTGGCGCCGGTTCCGTCACGGTGCTCTCCCAGGGGCTGCTCGACAACCTGGATCCCGACGAGCTCGCGGCCGTGATCGCCCACGAACGCGCGCACGTGGAGCAGCGGCACGACATCTTGCAGCTGGCATTCCGGGCCTGGCGGTCAGCGTTACCGGGGCTGCCCACCGCGGTCCTCGCGGAGACGGAGGTCGCCGCGATGGTGGAGATGTTGGCCGACGACCAAGCTCGCCGCGAAGTACGCGACGAGGTGGTGGCCCGCGCGATCCTGCGGGTCGGTGCCGCCGACGGTAGCGGTGAGACCGACAGCGTCGGCGACGACGACCGCAGCGGGAGCAGCAGGAACGAGCGCGGCTGCGGTCACCAGGCCTCCTGCCGCGGCGGCCGCATGAGCGATCGACTCCGCCGTCTCGGCGCGCCGGCCCCCGGCCATGAGTGAACGATGCGGATCTGACGGCTCGCTCCGGCTCGTTCAGCTGAGTCGGACCACCTGGTCCTCGGGCCGCCGGTCATCGTGGCGGTGCGAGACCAGGATCACCACCTTGTCATCGGCGGCGGTGCGGAGGTCGCTCATCATGGCGTCGGCTGTCGGCGCGTCTAGGTGCGCAGTCGGCTCGTCGAGCAGGAGGACGTCGGCGCGAGTGAGCAGTGCCCGTGCCACCGCCAATCGTTGACGCTCCCCTCCTGATAGGGCCCGACCGCCGGCCCCGACCCGGGTGTCCAGACCGTCGGGGAGCGCGTCGAGCAGAACGGTCAAACCGACCCGCTCGAGAACCCGCCGCAGTGCGGCGTCATCGGGGGCCTGGGCGGCCGGCCTGGATAGGAGGAGATTGCCGCGCAGGGTGGAGTCAAAGACGTAGGCGTCCTGCGGGCACCAGGCCACGCGGGATCGCCATTCCTTTTCGGCGAACGTCGTGATCGGAGAGGTCTCGGCCCGGATCGTGCCGCCACTGAGGGGCAGTGCCCCCATCACGGCGGATAGCAGCGTGGACTTTCCCGATCCGGACGGCCCGTCGAGGAACAACCAGCACCCCGTGCGCGCGACAGCATCCACCTCCGCCACGGCCGGTCGCGCAGTGTGCGGATACCGAGCAGTAACCTTCTCCAGCGTCACCGAATTCACGGGGCCGTTCGGCGCGCCAACGCCCCATGCGGTCTGCGGGAAGGGGCCCAGTACGGAGCCGAGGCTCTGCAGCAGTGATCGCACGGACGGCACTCGGTGCACTGCCGAGACCCACGCGGCGAGAGACTCACCCAGCGCCAGGCACAGGAGGGCAATCACACTGGCTCGTTCTGCACCCACCGACGGATCGGACACTGCCACGAGCACCGCTAGGAGGCCCGTGCCTGCTGTCACCGCCGCCGTTCCGAGCCCTGTGCCGCGGGTGGCGCGCCGTTCGGCGGCGGCCTGTTTCCGGTTCAGCTCGTCGAGTTGGTCGACCGCCGCCGCTGCCACTCCATTACCGCGTAGGTCCGCCGCTGCCGCGTTCAATGAGGCCGACCCCCGTATCAGGTGGGACCGACCAGCAACCCTGGCCACATCGCCCCCACGTTCGACCGTTGCCACTAGGACTGCGCCGAGGGCCATGGTCGCGCTCAGGCTCACCCCCACCTGCACAGTGAACTCGGGGGTGACCAACCAGGTGGTGAGTGTGGCTCCCAGCAGTACGGCGACTCCGGAGATCACGGGCGTAACGACTCTCGGGAGTTGGTCCCGCAGTTCATCGGCCTGGGTCACGAGGTAGTCCAGGGGCGCCCCACCCTCGAGCAGCCGCCGGGATCCGGTTCCTCGTGCTGCGATCGCTCGCCAGAGCCGCAGCCGAAGGTCATCGATGGTTCGAAAGGCGGCGTGATGGGTGAGTAATTGTTCGGCGTATGTGGCCACCGAGCGTCCGATCCCAAACGCTCGAACTCCGACGATCGCCACCAGGAGATACATGATGTACTCCTCGACGCTCGATCGGACGATCAACCATCCCGACAGCGCGGTGAGCGCCAAGCCCAGCGAGGTGGCGAGCACCGAGATGCCTATCGCCCCCGCCCAGAGCCTGCCGTGGGCACCAATCAGCGCACCGAGTGACAGACGCTGGGCGCCGCCTGTCTCGTCCGACACCTGCTCGTCCGCCCCCGCGCAGACTCCCTGTTCTGGTCCCCGCCCGTAACGACCCTGATCGGCATTCCCGTCCACAGCGGGGACCGGGGAGGCGCCGAGATCACCGTCCCGAGCGGCCTCGGTGAGCGCGGATGCGTCATCGTCTGCGCGGCCGGCCTGCCCAGAGATCCGAATAGTGCTCGTGGCGAGATCAAGTGTCATCGGTTCGTGGCTCGCCAGCACGATCGTGGCACGCTCGGCCCGGCGCACGATCGCGTCCCTGACCAGCTCAGCGGCATGGTGGTCAAGGTGGGCAGTCGGCTCGTCGAGCACCAGCAGGCGGGCGCCGGCGTCCACGCGGGCCAGTGCGCGCGCCACAGACAGGCGTCGGAGTTCCCCCGGGCTGAGTTCGGCGGCAGCCGACTCGGCGACCCGGGATAGTCCGACCTCGGCCAGAGCGGCCGCGGGATCCGCGCCATACAACGCGAGTTCCGCGCGTGGGGTGGCACCGAATACTCGCGGCGACTGGGGTGACCACCCCACGAGGTCAGCCTCGATTCCAGTGACTCGACCATGCACTATCGCATCGACCGGCAGCGCCCCGACCAGCGCCGAGAGGAACGTGGACTTACCGGCTCCACTGGCCCCGGTCACGGCGACAATGCCGCTCAGCTCTGCGTCGAGACCAGTCAATGCCGCGGCCCCGCGACCGGAATAGCGAACCTCGAGCCCTGCGACGCGGACCGTGGCCCCGTGGGCTTCTCGCAGGTCAGTCCCGGGTGCTACCTCGAGATGTTCGCGCACTCGGTGCAGAGCCGCGAGGCCATCCTGTGACGCATGGAATGCCACCCCGACCCGGCGAAACACGGTAAAGCACTCTGGCGCGAGCAGCAGCGCGAGCAGTGCGGGCTGTAGGTCCATCGACCCGCCAAGCAAGCGGAGACCCAAGAAGACCGCTACTACCGCCACAGAGATCGTCGCGATGAGCTCAAGTGCCAGGGCGGACAGGAACGCCCACCTCAGCGTCTCCTGCGTGCGGCGCCCGTAAATCCGCTGGATGGTGTCCAGCGAGTCCGTCTGCTCCTCGACGCGGCCGAGCCCGACCAGCACTGGCAGTCCGCGGGCCAGTTCGGCCAGATGGTCAGACAGCCTGGCCAGAGCACGCAACGCCGCATCTGTGCGTTGACCGGTGTGGCGGCCGATCAGGACCATGAACAGTGGCACCAGCGGGATCGTCACTACAATCGCCAGTGCACTGACCCAGTCGGCGGCGAGGATGCGTACCAGCAGTAGCGGGGGCACCACGATCGCCGCGACTATGGCCGGCACGGATTGCAGGTAGTACTCGTCCAGATCGTCTAAGCCATCCGTGGCGAGCACCGCGGTCCCGCCCCGGGGATCGTGCGCTTGCACCATGTGGCGCCACAGCCGACCCCGCAGGTTCTGCTTGACGGCGATGGCGACCCTGCGTGCACTCGTCTCGGTCGCCCATTCGGCAGCGGCCCGCAGCAGCACACCACTCATACCGAGTACCAGGATCGCCCGCACCGACCCGGTCGAGAGGGTGCCGACCGCCAGTCCCGCGATCCCTCGCGCGACAGCCTCCGCCACCAGCACCAGGCCCAGTGCCCGCAGGGCTGCCAACAGCCCCAGCGCCACGAGGGAGGATCTCGGTGCGGGCCCGAGGTCCGGGCGCGTGGAAATCCGCTGCACAGTCCGCTCGGCCTCGAGCATCCAGGGATCGATCCCCTGGGCGGGCCGCGTGGTCGACCTGCGCATCACCATCCACACACGTCCTCACAGGGGGTTCACCGCAATTGATCATCGACTCCGCCGTGTAATTCTACATTCCGTAGAAGTACGCGCTGGGACCAGGTCGGCGAACACCGGGTCATCGATGGCATCGACGCCAAGGCCGAGCAGTGGATCCTAAAGGGAGACCCTCCATCCGCTGTACTTATATACCTTGGGGGGTACATTGCGGGGTGGCAGAACTGCCACAGCTGCTACGAAAGGCTTCCAACATGAGCACTCACCATGCAATTCTGATCATCGGTGGAGGCAACGCGGGAATCAGCCTGGCCGCCCGACTGCGCCACGCGGGACAGGAGGACGTCGGTCTCATCGAGCCCAGCGATACTCACTACTACCAGCCATTGTGGACCCTGGTCGGCGGTGGATGTGCTCCACAGGAGGAATCTAAACGCTCGGAGTCCTCCGTGATCCCTCAGGGTGTTGCGTGGATCAAAGACGCAGCCGTCGATATTGATCCGGAGGCACAAACAGTGCTATTAGGATCCGGAGGTAGGGTTACCTATGACTACCTAGTCGTCTGCCCAGGTATTCAGCTTGATTGGAATAAGGTGCCCGGTATGGCCGAGGCTGTCTCGTCGCCGTCTGCGTCGAGCAACTACGTCTACGATCTCGCCCCGAAGACCTGGAATCTGATCAAGTCCACCCGGTCTGGGACGGCTATATTCACCCAACCTTCTGGCCCCATCAAGTGCGCAGGGGCCCCTCAGAAGATTGCGTACCTTGCGGCTGATTATTGGCGGAAGAAGGGGGTACTTGACGACATCCGTGTCGTGTTGGTCCTTCCAACTCCAGGAATGTTTGGGGTACCAGTGTTCGCCGAGGAGCTTGAGCGCGTAGTCGCCGAATATGGGATCGAAGTCCGCAAGAACAGTGAGATGGTCTCGGTAGATCCTGAGACGAATACGGCGACCATCGCGGATAATTCTGCTGAGACCCAAGAGGATCTCCACTACACGATGCTACATATGGTGCCTCCCCAGTCGGCGCCAGATTGGCTCAAAGCCACGAAGCTCGCCGATCCTGAGGATCCCGGCGGGTACGTTGAAGTCGATATGAACACGCTTCAGCACACGCGTTACCCCAATGTCTTTGCTTTGGGGGACGCCGGGTCTTCCCCAAACTCCAAGACTGGCGCCGCGATCCGCAAGCAGGCCCCGGTGGTGGCTAAGAACCTTCTCGCTGCCATGAAAGGCTTCCCGGTTGCTGAACAATACGGGGGCTACTCCTCATGTCCACTCACCACTGCACGAAACAAGATGCTTCTAGCAGAGTTCGACTACACCATGGAACCGGTCCCCAGTATTCCGATTATCGACACCACGCGTGAGCGTCGAGACATGTGGTACCTCAAGCGCTACGGGCTGCCCACTATGTATTGGAACCTCATCCTCAAGGGCCGCGCATAGCCGAGCCGGTGGTTGGTGCACTCGCGGCCGAAGAGATTATGGGATTCAGCTCGCGCTTCTCGCGATTCACTGGTGCGACACATTTGCGCGATGCACTGACAGAGGTGGAGCGTTGATCGGCCCGTGCCTAGGTGCGTCGCAGTAGAGGATCGTCAAACGAGACTTCGCTCAAGGCTTCTGTCCAGTCCTGACAGACAGGCTCCGCGGCCCTCACGAGGGGCGAGTTTTCGTTGCAGGGGCCGCGAGGAACGTTCGCGCGACGATTCGCCTACTCGCCCGGCCTAGGAGACTGCTGAACAAGGCGCTATTGGGGTTGGC
>NZ_JAALDT010000004.1:0-3744 GCF_014144995.1 Dietzia sp. DQ11-71
GCCGGCGACGATCCCGCCGCCGTGGCCGGGCTGCTCGCCAACGACATGGAGGCCGCCGCGCTCTCGCTCATGCCCGCCCTCCGCCGGACCCTGCGCGTCGGCCGGGAGGCCGGGGCCCTGCACGGCATGGTCTCCGGCTCCGGCCCCACCTGCCTGTTCTTCTGCACCGACCGTGACCACGCGATCGCCGTCGCCGCCGAGATCAGCGAGCACGGCGTCGCCCGCGAAGTCCGCGTGACCCGCGGCCCGGTCGGCGGTGCGCACATCGTCGACGACCCCACAGGAAAGTAGAGATGGCCCCCACCAACCTCATCAACCTCGAGCAGTGCTCGGTCTCCTTCGGGATCCGGCAGGTGCTCGACAACGTCTCACTGGGCGTCAATGCCGGCGACCGCATCGGCGTCGTCGGCCTCAACGGGGGCGGCAAGACCACCCTGCTGGAGATCCTCACCGGCGTGGCCGAGCCCGACTCCGGGCGCGTCTCGCAGGTCAGCGGTCTGCGGATCGCCGTGGTCACGCAGCGCACGGAGCTCGCCGCCGACACCGTGGGCCAGGCCGTGGTCGGCGGGCTCGGCCTCGCGGTCCACGAGTGGGCCGGTGACGCCCGCGTCCGCGCGGTGCTCGACGGCATCGGGATCCACGACCTGGGACTGGACACGCCCGTCGCGGATCTGTCCGGCGGTGAGCGGCGCCGGGTGTCGCTCGCCGCGGCCCTCGTGCAGGATTTGGACCTGCTCGTGTTGGACGAGCCGACCAACCATCTCGACGTCGAGGGGGTCCAGTGGTTGGCGGACCACCTCGTCGCGCGATCGAGTGCGCTCGTCGTCGTCACCCACGACCGGTGGTTCCTCGACACGATCGCCACCCACACCTGGGAGGTGGTCGACGGCCACGTCGAGCAGTACGAGGGTGGCTACAACGACTGGGTGTTCGCGCGCGCCGAGCGCGACCGCCAGGCCGCGGCCACCGAGTCGCGTCGTCAGAACCTCATGCGCAAAGAACTCGCGTGGCTGCGCCGCGGCGCCCCGGCGCGGACGTCCAAGCCGCGCTATCGCATCGAGGCGGCCGAGGCGCTCATCAAGGACGTGCCGCCGCCCCGCGACTCGCTACAGCTGTCGAGCTTCGCCGCGCGGCGCCTCGGTAAGGTCGTGATCGAGCTGGAGGACGCGCGCCTCGACGCCCCCGACGGCCGCACCCTCGTCGACGACCTCACCTGGCGACTGGCCCCCGGCGAGCGTGTGGGCCTGGTCGGCGTCAACGGTTCCGGCAAGACCACGCTCCTGCGCGCGCTCGCCGGTGAGGCCCCCCTCGCCGCGGGTAGCCGCAAGGAGGGCAAGACCATCCGGATCGGGTGGCTGCGTCAGGAACTCGACGACCTGCCGCTGGATCAGCGGGTGCTCGAGGCGATCGAGGACGTCGCCGCCCGGGTGGCGTTCGGCAAGGACGAGCTCACCGCCTCCCAGTTGGCCGAGCGGCTGGGCTTCTCGCCGGCCCGTCAGCGCACACCCGTCGGCGACCTGTCCGGCGGCGAGCGACGGCGCCTGCAGCTGACGCGCGTGCTCATGGCCGAGCCCAACGTCCTGCTGCTCGACGAGCCCACCAACGACCTCGACATCGACACGCTGCGCCAACTCGAGGACCTGCTCGACGGCTGGCCCGGCACGATGGTCGTCATCTCGCACGACCGCTACCTCGTCGAGCGCATCTGTGACTCGGTGTGGGCGCTGTTCGGCGACGGCCAGCTCACCAACCTCCCGCGCGGCATCGACGAATACCTCGAGCGCCGTCGCGTCGCCGGGGCGGCTGGCGACTCGGGCAAGGTGTCGCGCTCCACGCCGGGCGCCGCGTCTGCTTCGGCTGGCGGTTCTGAGGCTGGCGGCGCGGACGGGTCTGCCACGGCTCCCGCCCTCTCCGCAGCCGAGGAGCGGGCGCTCACCAAGGAGATGTCGAAGATCGAGCGGCAGATGGGCAAGCTCGACAAGCGCGAGGCCGAACTCCACAAGGCCATGGCCGATGTCTCGGCAGGGGCGATGGACACCGAGAAGCTGGCCGCCCTGGACCGCGAGCTCAAGGACGTCTCCGCGGAGAAGGACACGCTCGAGGAGCGCTGGATGGAACTGGGCGAGCAGATCGAGGGCTGAGTCGCCCGGCCGGCCGACCTAGGCAGCCGACTGCGACCCCGGTTCGCGCTCTGCAGCGTGTAGTCGCTGTTCCGCCTGAGCGCGCAAGTACCTCCGTTCGGTGGCGCGACGGTGCCGGGTGTGCGGTTGGCGCTGCGATCCGGGGATGCCGTCTCCCGTTCTGCCGGCTTCGGCGGCCTCCTTCTGTAGCCGGGAGCGTTCGGGGTGTCGCGGTGCGCCGAACTCCGCCAATGGGCCGGTGGGGGTGGTGATGACGCGTGTCCCGGGGTCCTTGTCGGGATGGTTCGGACCATGTATCCACACGTAGTTCCCGTCAGTGCTCCGGTAGTAGGCCCAGATGCCATCGGTCTTGAGGCGATGGTGGGTGCGGCAGATGCTGCCGAGGTCGTCGCTGGTGGTGTATCCGCCGCGTTGGGGATCGTCGTGGTCGAAGGGGATGATGTGGTCGAGGTCCGTCTTGTCCGCCGGGGTCTGGCAGCCGGGGAAAACGCAGGTGCCGTCGCGACCCCGACAGAAGCGGGCCAGTGCCTCCGAGGGGCTGTACCGGCGGGAGGCCTCACTGTCCGGGTCCGCGAGCGTGTCGATCGCGTCGAGTCTGCGCCTGGCGAATCGCTGCAGTTCATCGGACGTGAAGCGACTGACGGGGCCGTAACCTGCCACGAACAGGCCCCGGAAGTCCGCGTCCCCGTCGTCGTAGGCGTGGATCACGACCCGGCGGGCCGCGGCCATCGCGTCCGGGTCCGTGGGGTGGTCTCCGTCGGGTGCGGGCAGACAGGTCCAGCCGCGGCTCAGGGCGAGGAGGCCGGCGGCCCTGAGTTGCCCGATCGACCGGGGGTCGTCTGTTGCGGCGGTGCGGACCAGGGCTTCGATCCGCTCGGTGATCTCCAGGCCGTCGACGGCTGAGAGGGTCGCGGTGAGCAGCGCGAGATCGCCCGTGACCGGCGTCATCTTCACGTTCTGCTCTCGCCGAGCCTGTTGTGCGCGGGCGTCCGCTCCCACGGGGTCGCAGCTCGCGACGTGCTTGCTGAGCATCTTGCGCAGCGGCCCGATCCTGGGCGGGTGGGTTCGGCGCCTCGTCGGTGCGAGTCCCTCGCTGATGCGGCGGTCGAGTTCCGGCATGAGACGGTCCTCCACCAGGGCGGTCTCCTCGGCGATGGCGTGGGCCGCGTCGACTCCGATCCACCCGGTCGTCAGCAGTGTCGCGGTGAGAGGCAGCCGCTCGGTCAGTTCTATGGCGGTGGCCACCAGCCGAAATGCCCCGCGGCGGGACAAAGCCATCGAGGCGCTCACCATGGTCGCCGCCGTGTCCAGAGGATCGCGTCGCTGGTCGCTCCGGGTGGACCTGGATACGCAGTCGTACGCATAGGCCACAGTGCGGCCTTCGGCAGCGTTGATCGCCCGTTGCGCGAGATAGCCGCGTCGCTGTCCGGGGTCCCATCGGCTGAAGGCCTCGGGCACGACGACGTCGGTGGCGGGGGTAGGCACCGTCGTGAATCCCGGCGGGGTCACGAACGGCGAGTGGGCGGTGTCTGTTGGGCTCATGGTTCGACTGTATGTTCGAGGTACGACATGGTCGGAAGAAGTGGCTGTCACGGCCGTGACC
>NZ_JAALDT010000500.1:0-1333 GCF_014144995.1 Dietzia sp. DQ11-71
CAGCGATCCGCAGATCCCCGTGAATCACCGGGGCTAGCGCTCCGTCCGCGGCGTGTCGGTCGACCTCGAACACCCGTTCGCCTACACTGGGTGTCACGTGCTGACGGTTCGCCCCGTCCACAGGGCGCCCTTCCTCCACAGGAAAACGGTCGCCGGGTTCGCGCCAGACGTTCGTGTCGTACCCGGCCCGTAACGTCCGCAACTGAATCACCACCCAGACCGATCGGCCGGACGCCGGGGGTCGCGCAGGAACGGAGAGCACCATGGCACCCAAGACCACCGCGAAGTCGGGGACCAAGACGGGCGTGGCCCAGAATCGCGAACAGGCGCTGGAACTGGCCCTCGCGCAGATCGACAAGGCCTACGGCAAGGGCTCGGTCATGCGGTTGGGTGACGACAACCGGCCGCCGGTCCAGGTCATCCCGACCGGGGCGCTGTCGCTCGACGTGGCACTGGGCGTGGGGGGCTTCCCCCGGGGACGCGTCGTGGAGATCTACGGCCCGGAGTCCTCGGGTAAGACCACGGTCGCGTTGCACGCCGTGGCCAACGCGCAGGCGGCCGGCGGGATCGCGGCGTTCATCGACGCGGAGCACGCCCTGGATCCGGAGTACGCCCGCAAGCTCGGCGTGGACACGGACAACCTCATCGTCTCCCAGCCGGACACGGGTGAGCAGGCCCTGGAGATCGCGGACATGCTCGTCCGGTCGGGGTCGATCGACATCCTGGTGATCGACTCCGTGGCGGCGCTCGTCCCGCGCGCCGAGATCGAGGGGGAGATGGGCGACAGCCACGTCGGCCTGCAGGCGCGACTCATGAGCCAGGCCCTGCGGAAGATGACGGGCGCGCTGCACAACACCGGCACCACCGCCATCTTCATCAACCAGCTGCGCGAGAAGATCGGCGTCATGTTCGGCTCGCCGGAGACCACCACCGGTGGTAAGGCGCTGAAGTTCTACGCGTCGGTGCGGTTGGACGTGCGCCGTATCGAGACGCTCAAGGACGGTGCCGACGCGGTCGGTAACCGCACCAAGTGCAAGGTCGTCAAGAACAAGGTCGCGCCGCCGTTCAAGATCGCGGAGTTCGACATCCTCTACGGCGAGGGGATCAGCCGCGAGGGGTCGCTCATCGACATGGGCGTGGACAACGGCTTCATCAAGAAGTCGGGGTCCTGGTTCACCTACGGACCGGACCAGTTGGGCCAGGGCAAGGAGAACGCCCGTCGGTACCTCAAGGAGAACCCGTCGGTGCGGGACGAGATCGAGCGCAAGATCCTCGACAAGCTGAATATCGGCGCGGGGGCGGAGATCGCCGAGATCGAGGCGGAGTCCGACGA
>NZ_JAALDT010000501.1:0-4067 GCF_014144995.1 Dietzia sp. DQ11-71
TGATCCGCCAGGCGGGCCGCGAGCGCGCGCGAACTCGGATCACGGGGGACCCCCGGCGGGGTGGCCACGCCCGCCACGGCCAACAGCGACTCCGCCGCGCGACCGCAGGGGACGTCCAGCTCGCACAGCCCCACCCGCAGGTCGGGCCGTTCCAGGTCGCGGAGGCCGGTGACCTGGCGCGGGTTGCCGGACGGGACCGCGACGACGACGTGGTTGCGCGCGAACACCACCGGATCGACCGCCACTCCCGTATCGACGAGCCACCGCATGGAGCCCTCGTCCGCGGAGGCGAACACGTTGATGTCGTCGCGGGCGGGTATCCCCTCGGCGATCGTGTCGGAGCGGCCCAGTTCCAGGCTCACCCGGACCCCGGGGTGCTCGTCCTCGAAGACGTCGATCATCTCGGTGAACGCCTCGGACAGGGACGGCGAGGCGGCGACCCCGAGGGTCATGACGGGGGAGTCGGGCTCCGGCTCGGCGCACGCGACGGTTCCCGAGCACGCCAGGACGAGAGCGAACGCGCTGACAGCCCGGCCCCGGTTCACCGATCAGCCTCCGGCGAAGGGAGGCAGCACGTCCACCTCGGAGACGCCGTCGATAGAGGCGTGGGGGTCGCGGGTCGTCTCCTCACCCATGAGGAACGACGACACCGTCACGATGCTGGCCAGCGGCTCACCGTGTCGCTCGCAGACCTCCCGCGCCAACTCCCCGACGGTCGTGGCCTGTGTGTGCAGCCGTTCGCGGGCGGTACCCGCGGCGTCCTCGGCGGCCGCGTAGTACCCCACGGTGATCACTCTCGGTGTCCTGCTCACGACGTCAACCCTATCCTCCGGCACTGACACGTCAACCACCTATGGCGCCCATCGACCGTCGCGGCCTGTGGAAGGCGGTGCCGCCGATGCCGTGTCCTGCCTGCTTGCCCCACATCGCGCCGCGCCAGACCTCGGCGATCTCGTGGTCGGGCGCGCCCGACCTCAGCACCCCGAGGACGTCCGTCTCGTCGTCGCTGAACAGGCACGACCGCACGGTCCCCTCGGCGGTGAGGCGGGTCCGGTCGCAGGCGGCGCAGAAGTTGCGGGTGACGGTCGCGATCACCCCGACCGTCGCGGGAGCATCTCCCACGGTGCGTCCGGCGACCCGCCACATCTCGGCCGGCGCAGACGGGTCCTCGCGCCCGGCGGGAACGAGGTCGAAGCGGGTGCCGAGGGAGTCCAGTACGTCCTGCGCGGTCACCATCTCGGCGCGCGACCACGTGTTGTCGGCGTCGAGCGGCATCTCCTCGATGAAGCGCAGTTGCACGCCCTCCGCCAGGGCCCACTCCAGCAGGTCGGGCGCTCCGGGCAGGGTCGCCCGCAGGGGCACCGCGTTGACCTTCACCGGGTCCAGGCCGGCCTCGACCGCGGCCCGGACGCCCCGCAGGACGGACGGCAGCCGGTCCCGGCGGGTGAGTTGGGCGAACTCGAGGCGGTTGACGGTGTCCAGGGAGATGTTGATCCGGTCCAGACCGGCCTCGACCAGCGCGCCGACCCGGTGTTCGAGCCCCACGCCGTTGGAGGTCATCGCGATCGGCAGGTCGGGGCACTCGGCCCGCGTGCCGGCGATGATGCGCTCGAGGTCGGCCCGCATGAGGGGTTCGCCCCCGGTGAAGCGGACCTCGTGCACGCCCAGCTCGCGGTGCGCCAGGGCGACCAGCCGGATCACCTCGTCAGCGGTCATCCGCGCGGCGTCCGGGATGGGCGGCAGCCCTTCCTCGGGCATGCAGTAGGTGCAGCGCAGCGAGCACTTCTCGGTCAGTGAGACGCGCAGGTCGCGGGCGACGCGGCCGAAGGAGTCGACGAGCAGCGGGGTAGCGGGGCGCGTGGAGGGGCTGCGGGTGTCCGGTTCGGTCACGGCGCCCACCTCCCTCCGCGGTCGCGTGTCTCCGAGTGTAGGGGGCACCGTCAGGCGGCGCGCGACCCCCCGTCCGGTCACCTACCCGCCGTGTCCCCGTTCGCGGCGCGCCCCTGTGGGGTGGGGACGTCCGGGGCGGGGACGTCCGGGTTCGGCCCCAGCAGCGTGAGCTCGTGGATCTCGTCGCGCTCGGCCTGGTCGCGCAGCTGTGGCGCGATCGCCCGTCCCAGGTGGTAGCCCAGGACCACCACGAGGGTGCCCAGCGCGATGCCGCCGAGCTGGAAGTCGTCGGTGATGAGCAGGGTCGTGTCGCCGACCGCGATCACCACACCCGCCGCCACCGGCACCAGGTTGAGCGGGTTGCCGAAGTCGACCCGGTTCTCCTTCCAGATCTTGGCGCCGAGCAGGCCGATCATGCCGTAGAGCACCACCGTGATGCCGCCGAGCACGCCGCCCGGGGTCGCGGAGATCACGGCCCCCAGCTTGGGGGAACACCCCAGCACGATCGCGGTCAGCGCGGCCACCACGTACGCGGCCGTCGAGTACACCTTGGTCGCGGCCATCACGCCGATGTTCTCGGCGTACGTCGTCGTCGCCGATCCACCGAACGAGGTCGCCAGCACGGTTCCCGCGCCGTCCGCGGCGAGGGCCCGGCCCATCAGGCCGTCGGTCTCGGTGCGGGTGATCTCGCCGATCGCCTTGACGTGCCCGGCGTTCTCGGCGATGAGCGCGATGACGCCCGGCACCACGAGCAGCACGAACGCCAGCGAGAAGTCGGGCGCGTGGATACCCACCACGCCGGCGGCCTCGTCGGTCATCGGCGGCAGCCCGATCCACGGCGCGTCCCACACTCCCGACCAGTCCACGCGCGGGCTCTCGGGCCCGGTGACCAGGTCGAGCACCCAGGACAGGACGTACCCGAAGACCAGGGACAGGAAGATCGCGATCCGCCCGGCGAAGCCCTTGAGCCCCACGGTCATTCCGATCAGCACGATCATCACCGCCAGCGCGACCCACTGGTCCTGCGGCCAGTACGTCTCCGCCACCACCGACGCCAGGTTGAAGCCGAGCAGCATCACCACGGCGCCGGTCACCACCGGCGGCAGGATCGCGGTGACCACGCGGCCGCCCACGACGTGCACGATCAGGCCCACCACCAGCAGCGTCGCGCCGGCGACGAGCATGGCGCCGGTCACCTCGGCGCTGGTGCCGCCCTGCGCGCGGATGGCGGCGACCGCGCCGACGAATGCCACCGAGGTGCCGAGGTAGCTGGGGACCTGCCCCTTGACCACCGCGAGGAACAGGAGGGTGCACACGCCGGAGAAGAGGATCGCCAGCTGCGGGTTGAGCCCCATGATGATGGGGAAGACGAATGTCGCGCCGAACATCGACACCACGTGCTGGGCGCCGATCCCGATGGTCCGCGGCCAGCTCAACCGCTCCATGGGGGCGACCACCTCGCCGGGTCTGATGTTCTTGCCGTCGCCGTGTACCGACCAGAGACCCACTTCTTCCCCACTCTCGCTGCGTCCGGCCGCACTCGCGCGGACCGTAGGCACAGTACAACGCGGTTACGGTGGTGACATGACCTCCCTGCCCGACAGGCCGAGCCGCCCGTCCCCCGCCGAGTACCGCGAGCTCCTGCGTGCGCACCTGGAGCCGGTTCTCGAGCGGGCCGCCCGCAGTACGCACCTGCCGCTCGCGGCGTGCGCGGACTCGGTGCTCTCGGCGGCGTTGCGGGCGTCGGTCGACCTGCCGCTGTTCGTCAACTCGCAGATGGACGGGTACGCGGTGCGCTCCGCTGACGTCGCGGGGGCGGGACCCGACTCGCCGGCGCGGCTGACGGTGGTCGGGGCGGTGCACGCCGGTGACGGGCCGGGACCCGATGTCGACGACGACGAGGCCTGCAAGATCATGACCGGTGCGCCCGTCCCCCGGGGTGCCGATTGTGTGGTGCCCATCGAGGACACGACCGTGAGCGACACCGACTCCTCGATCGTGCTGGTGCACGCGCCGCGGTCGCCGGGCGAGTTCATCCGTCGCCCGGGGGACGACGTCCGGGCCGGCGACGTGGTGATCGAGGCCGGGGTGCGGTTGCAGGCGCGGCACCTTGCGGCGGCGGCCTCGCTCGGGGAGTCGGGACTCGATGTTCGGCCGCGGCCGCGGGTCGGGGTGGT
>NZ_JAALDT010000502.1:0-1594 GCF_014144995.1 Dietzia sp. DQ11-71
GCTACGGACCTGACCCCACGCTCAGATGCGAAGAGCCCGTTTTCTTCTTTTCGGACGGCCAAGCATCTGCCTCACCCTCCACGTTGTCGTATATTGAGCAGCACAAAGACAAAGTTCGTTTTCGTACGTTCGCAGTTGGCACGGGAGCCGGGGGCTGCACGAACACGCAACTGGCCAGAATGGCGGAGGCGTCCGATGAGCAGTGCACGAACGTTGAGGACATCGCTGGTCTGGTCGATGAGGTCACCTCGTCTAAACCGTCAACGGTCGAGAGGCTCACGGTCACTGTCGACGGACGCGATTTCCTAGCGACGATCGACCCAATCGGGAACTGGAGTGCCCCGGTTCAAGTGAATTCTCTCGGCAACAAGATTGCCACTATCCGCGTCAACAGGAACGACGGCTCTCCCCCACATGAAGAGTCATGGGAGTTCAATGTGGACTCCGCAGATAATATCTACGTGGCACTTGGTGACTCGTTCGCTTCCGGAGAGGGGGTCAGGCCCTACTTGGATCAAGACGCCGCGGAAAGGTTCCATTTCTGGGGCGGAGACAGTGGCATCCCCGGGGTCGACAGCGGAGAGATTACCCTCGATTACGCATGCCATAGAGCCGAGAATGGATGGGTCGCAAAAACCGCGGAGCGCCAGAAGGCGTTCAGCGACCTCGACTTTCGTGCATGTACCGGAGCGAGGATTGTCGACCTCATTGCGAACTCCCAGCATCGGAAGGAGGCAGTGTCCCCGAGTGGTTCAAAACTCTCAGGGGGGCCCGTCGATCTATACAATGAGCCACAGGTTCAAGGCCTAAAGTCAAACAGGACCAGCCTCATCACGCTCTCGATCGGAGGGAATGACGCTGCGTTCGGCCCAGTGATCGACACATGCATGCACGAAGTGGATTGCCAGTTGGCCGACTTGCCTGGAACCGACTTTGACCTTATTGACTGGTCGCATACAAAGCTAGCACTTCTTTCCCTGAACTACGTCGGTCTCTATGACGAGATCCGAAACAGAGCACCTAGGGCAATGGTGGTGGTTTCGACCTATCCCCGCCTACTCGATCCAGACGGGTATTCGTTCCTTCATCGAAAGATCGATCAGGACGAGGCGGGATTCCTCAATTACAATTCGGATATCCTCGCCCGCATTATCGCAAAACGTGCGAATGAGGTCGGGTTCTTCGTCGCGGACGTTCGTGACGAGTTCGACGGTCACGGTGTCGGAAGTAACGACCCATGGGTCGAGGGAGTTGTCCTGAACAAACTGCTCGCCCCGAAACTGGTTAGCTCTGCAAGTTTCCATCCGAACCAGTCCGGTTCAGACGCCTATGCCAGGGTAGTGCGCGAGACTATCGAGGGCACGAACTCAGCGGTTGCTGGACTTGCCCGATCTAATTTCTCTCAATCGAGCACGGATGACATCGCGGACTGGATCGTCAACGATCCGGAAAGCTATCTCGCAGCTCAGCCGCCGGAGTTCGTGGAGGCAGTGGCAGCGTCTAGCTTCCAGAGTATGGAGATTATTCTCCCGTTCGAGACGTGCGACGGTGCTCCCACTAACCCCGCTGATTCACGGGCCGGTGTGACTGCTGC
>NZ_JAALDT010000503.1:0-232 GCF_014144995.1 Dietzia sp. DQ11-71
CGCCACCGCCCGCGGCGGTGGCCACGGTGCGCAACTGGGCTCCCGCCATCGACGCGTGGAGCAGCGCACCCGTGGCGTCGGCGGCGCGCAGCGCCCCGGGGTCGTCGAGGTCGACCCGACCGGCCCCGGTGTCGCTGGTCAGGTCAGGCACGGACGATCGCGAGGACCTCGTCGACCACGGCGGCGACGTCCTCCCTGGTAGGCGCCTCGGCGTTGAGACGCAGCAGCGGCT
>NZ_JAALDT010000504.1:0-1392 GCF_014144995.1 Dietzia sp. DQ11-71
CGAGGTCCACCGTCACGCCGTCGAGCCGGTCGATGGACTCGGCGCGCTTCGAGAACGCGGTGACGACCTCCTCCATCCGTTCGGTCTGGGCCTCGGCGGAGTCGAGAGTGGAGTTGATCTCCCCGGAGGCGGCGTACCGGGTGTACTCGGCCATGAGCGCCGACAGGGTCCCGTCCTGCCCGCCCAGCGCCGCCAGGACGTGCATCGCGGCGAGCATGCCCGAGTCGGCGCCCCAGAAATCGCGGAAGTAGTAGTGCGCCGAGTGCTCCCCTCCGAAGACGGCACCGGTGTCGGCCATCTGCGCCTTGATGAAGCTGTGCCCGACCCGGGTACGGACGGCGACGCCGCCCTTCTCCTCGACGAGCTCGGGGACGGCCCGGGAGGTGATGAGGTTGTAGATGATCGAGGCGCCCGGGTCCTTGGCCAGCTCACGCTCGGCGACGAGGGCGGTGATGGCCGACGGCGCGACCGGCTCGCCGCGCTCGTCCACCACGAAGCAGCGGTCGGCGTCGCCGTCGAACGCCAGGCCGATGTCGGCCCCGCTTTCCCTGACGAGGGCCTGCAGGTCGACGATGTTGGCCGGTTCCAGCGGGTTCGCCTCGTGGTTGGGGAAGTTGCCGTCGAGCTCGAAGTACAGCGGCACGATCTCGAGCGGCAGTCCGCCCAGAACGGCCGGCACGGTGTGGCCACCCATCCCGTTGCCGGCGTCCACCGCCACCGTGAGCGGGCGGATGCCCGACAGGTCGACCAGTCCGCGCAGGTACTCGCCGTAACCGTCCAGGACGTCCCGCTCGGTGACGGTGCCGGCCTCGCCGTCGTGGGCGGGGACCCCCTCGATGAGCTCGTCGGCGATGGTCCGCAGGCCGGACTCCTGCCCGACCGGCTTGGCGCCGGGGCGGCACAGTTTGATGCCGTTGTAGGCGGCGGGGTTGTGGCTGGCGGTGAACATGGCGCCGGGGCAGTCGAGTGAACCGGAGGCGAAGTAGAGCTGGTCGGTCGAGGCCAGGCCGATGGTCACCACGTCCAGTCCCTGGGCGGTCACCCCGTCGGCGAAGGCGGCGGACAGGCCCGGGGACGAGTCCCGCATGTCGTGGCCGATCACCACGGTGCGGGCACCCTCCGAACGCATGAGGCGGGCGAACGACGCCCCGACCTCGCGGACGAAGTCCTCATCGATCTGTTCGCCGACGACACCACGGACGTCGTACGCCTTGATGACTGCTCGGACGGACTCGGCGCTACGTGCCACGTGTTGCTCCAGGGGTGTGAGACGGGTCGGTCGGTGTTCTGCCTGACACTACCCGCGCCGTACGGGCGGCGGACCGACCTCGCGGGCCGCGGCTCAGCGGGGGGTGGGGCCCGGCTCCGGTCGACCGTCGCCGGACCCGCCGG
>NZ_JAALDT010000505.1:0-1250 GCF_014144995.1 Dietzia sp. DQ11-71
GATGATGATCTCGGCGATCTCCTCGCCCTCGGCCTCCCCACCGACGCGCCGCATCAGGCCGGCGATGCGCAGCTCGTTGGGTCCGATGCCGTTGATGGGGTCGAGCGCCCCGCCGAGCACGTGATAGAGCCCGCGGAACTCCCGGGTGCGCTCGATGGCCTCGATGTCCTTGGGCTCCTCGACCACGCAGATGAGCGTGGGGTCGCGGCGCGGGTCCGAGCAGATACGGCAACGCTCGGCCGCCGCGACGGTCCCGCAGACCTCGCAGTAGGTGACGCCCTCGACCACGGCCTGCAGCGCGGAGCGGAGGCGTTCGACGGAGTCGGGCTCGGCCTGCAGCAGGTGGAAGGCCAGGCGTTGCGCAGACTTCGGACCGATGCCCGGCAGCTTGCCGAACTCGTCGATCAGGTTCTGGACCGGTCCCTCGTACATCGCGCTTTCCTGTGCTCTTGCTGTCCCGACGACGGCTGCGTCGCCGGGTGGCGGGTCCGATTACGGGTCGGAACCCGGTGGCGGGGCCCGGAACGTGCCGGGCCCCGCAGGCTCACATTCCCAGTCCGCCCATCATGTCGCCGAGGCCGCCACCGGAGGCCAGCGGGCCGAGGCGGGACTCGGCGAGCTCCTGCACCTTGGTGTGGGCATCGCCGAACGCGCCGACGAGGAGGTCCTGCAGCGTCTCGATGTCCTCGGGGTCGACGACCTTCGGGTCGATCGTGACGCCGGTGACCTCACCGGTGCCGCGCATGGAGACGGTGACGAGTCCGCCGCCCGCCTGACCGTCGACGGTGCTCGCGGCGATCTCCTGCTGCGCCTCGGCGAGCTGGGCCTGCATCTGCTGTGCCTGCTGGAGCAGGGCGTTCATGTCGGGTCCGGGCTGCATGGCGGGGTCCTTTCGGCGGTGTGCGGGGCAGTGCTGAGTTCATGGCTGGTGTTCAGGCCTGACCCTGCCGGGGCGGCCCCGGTCGGTCGGTTCCCAGCGTAACCGTCCGGTAGGACACCGTGCCCCGGCGCGCGGCGGGGCGGGTGGGTCAGCGCTCGAGCGGGCGGGCCCCGAGGTGCTCCTTGAGCAGGGCCAACGCGATGTCCTCGCCGGTCCGGTGGTCGAGGTTCTGGGGGCCGCTGCGGGCCTCGTCCACCATCTCCTCCTCGCTGACCGGCTGCGGGGGCGGGCTGTTGGGCTCGCCCGGTTCCGGCTCCGGCTCCTCGGGCGGGGGCGGGATGTCGTCGTACCCGCCGCCCGAGCGACCGCC
>NZ_JAALDT010000506.1:0-1126 GCF_014144995.1 Dietzia sp. DQ11-71
GTCGAGGAGCAGCAGTTCGGGATCGGTCATCATGGCGCGGGCGATGAGCACGCGCTTGCGCTCCCCCTCGGAGAGGGTGCCCCAGGTTCGCTCGGCCAGGTGCTCCGCCCCGATCGACTCGAGGGTGTCCGCGGCGCGCTCGAAATCCTCCGGGTCGTACTTCTCCCGCCAGCGGCCCAGCACGGCGTATCCGGCGGAGATGACCAGGTCCTGCACCACCTCGTCGCCGGGGATGCGGCCGGCGACCGCGACCGACGACAGGCCGACACGGCTGCGCAGCTCGGTGACCTCCGTCCGGCCCAGCTGCTCCCCGAGGATGACGGCCGTCCCCGTGCTCGGGTACTCCAGGGCCGAGGCGATCCGCAACAAAGAGGTCTTGCCCGCGCCGTTGGGGCCGAGCACCACCCACCTCTCGTCCAGTTCCACCTGCCAGGACAGGGGCCCCACGAGGGACGTGCCGTCCCGCCGGAGCGAGACGTCGCGGAGGTCGAGGACGAGGTCGGGGTCGATGTCGATCAGGGTGCTCACGACGCCCATCTAACCGGTAATCGGGAGGACGGGTGGCGAAGAACACGGCCGTGCAGGTGAACGCCGACTCGGGCACCCCTGAAGGATCGGCCCGACTTCGCTAGCGTCGTGGAGGTGACGCCGCCCACCGCGGCGCCCACCCGCCGAGAGGAGCACCGACGTGAACGACCGTCTGGCCATCGATGAGGTCCGCCCCCTCGTCTCCTGCGGGAGGTTCCCGTCCAAGTCCGTGGTCGGGGAGATCCTGCCCGTCTCCGCGATCGTCTGGCGCGAGGGCCACGACGCCCTGTCCGCCAGCCTGGTCGTCCGCCGACCCGGCGGCGCGTCCTCCCGCACCACGATGGTGCCCGGCACCGAGCCGGACACCGTCCACGCGCTGCTGCCCACGGATGTGGCGGGGATGTGGTCGTTCCGGGTGGAGGCGTGGTCCGACCCGTTCGCCACGTGGCGCAGCGGCATCGTCAAGAAGATGGCCGCGGGCCTGGACTCGGGCGAGCTGGGCAACGAGTTCGAGGTGGGCGCCCGCGTGCTCGACACCGCGATCGCCCGGGCGACGGTCGCCGGCGCCGCCGCCCGGGTCGACCTGCTGACCGGGGCC
>NZ_JAALDT010000507.1:0-1195 GCF_014144995.1 Dietzia sp. DQ11-71
ACCGTTCGCCCGGAACCACCTCCGGTCGAACGGTGCGATGGTCAGCACGGGGCGGATGACCAGCTGCAGACCGATCCGTTGGAGGCGTGCCGGGAGGCTCGGCCGACGGGTGAGCGTGATCCGACGGTCGGCCTCGGTGACCAGACGACGCGCCAGCAGGGCGACGAGCGCCGCGATGACACGGGCGACGACCGTGCCGACGACCCGATCGGACGTCCGGATGGAGCACTCCCACTCGAGCTCGCCACCGCCGCCGGGCAGGGCGCGCACGGTGACGGCGCCGGGGTGACGTCGGCCGAGCCCGCGCAACAGCGCAGGCGCCCACTCCTGCCACCGCGCGGCGTCGGAGGCGAGGGAGAGCACGTCACCGGGCTCGGCCGAGAAGCGTTCGACGATCGTGAAGGAGTGAACGGCCACTGCCCCAGCTCACCACAGCGCCGACTCTCCACAGCGCCGACTCACCACAGCGCCAACTCACCACAAAGCGGAAAAGCCGTCCCCGCTTGCGCGGAAACGGCCTTGAGAACTCGTAGTCCTTGGGTGGAGCTAAGGGGAATCGAACCCCTGACCTTCTCGATGCGAACGAGACGCGCTACCAACTGCGCTATAGCCCCTCGCCGCCCTGGCGGGCGACGACGTCACCCTCGCGGGCGACGCTGCCGCCCTCTCGAGCAGCGTGGAATACCTTACCAGGATGGTCGATCCCCCGACCAAACCGGGCCGCCGATCAGCCCACCGCGCGCCGCAGCGGTGCGTGCTGCCGACGCCGGTGATCGTGGTGCCCGGGGTCGGAGTCCAGGTGATCGTCGAACGTATCGAGGACGTCGAACGCCGGGTCCTCGTCGTCGATCTCCAGCACGACCGCACCGGGACGCCGCAGGCGGGGCGGCACCACGGACAGCTCGTCGTCCTCGCGGGACTCCACACCGAGCCGGGCGCGACGCATCCTCTCGACGCGGCGCCGGCGCAGGCTCTCCTCGAGCTTGACCTGGCGGCGCAGGTAGGTCAGGTAGGCGGCGAGCAGCAGGGCGGAGCCTCCGGCGAACCACCAGACGGCGGGCACGGTGAGCAGCGCGGCGATCACGGTGACGACGGACAACGCCACGAGGATGAGCGCGGTGCGCTGGCGCGCGTGGGCACGCTGCTCGGCGGCCTCGCGGTCCGCCATCGGGTCGTAGGCCCCGCGCCCGCGCCG
>NZ_JAALDT010000508.1:0-3620 GCF_014144995.1 Dietzia sp. DQ11-71
CGGCCAGCGTGGCGGCCGGCGTGGCGGCCGGCGGGACGGTTGGCACCGAGCAGCCAGTAGCGCAGAAGCAGGGCCCGGGGGCGGTCATACCGCAATCCCGGGCCCTCCGCTGGCCGACGACGCGTTCCCGCGTTCGACCTTCCGCCTGCCTAGTTCTCCAGGGCGTTGACCACGGTGAGTTCGCCGTCGGAATGCGAGACGCGGATGCGCTTCTTGTCGAGCTTGCCGACGGAGGTCTTGGGGATCTCGTGGACGAACGCGAACTTCTCGGGCACCTGCCACTTGGCCATCCGTTCGGCCAGGTGATCGCGCAGCTCCTCGACGCTCGGGTCGGGCACACCGTCCTTGACGACGATGGTGGCCAGCGGCCGCTCGTCCCACTTGGGGTCGGGGACACCGATCACGGCGGCCTCCGCCACGGACGGGTGCTCGAGGAGGTAGTTCTCCACCTCGACGGACGAGATCCACTCGCCACCGGACTTGATGATGTCCTTCGCGCGGTCGGTGAGCTGCAGGAACGCCTCGGGCTTGATATACCCCACGTCGCCGGTGCGCAGCCAGCCGTCGTCGAAGGAGTCCGAGGCGTCCACCTTGTAGTAACTGCCGGTGATCCACGGGCCGCGGACCTCCAGCTCGCCGACGGACTCGCCGTCCCATGGCAGGGCCTGGCCGGAATCGTCGACGATACGGGCCTTCACGCCGGCGATGAGTCGGCCCTGCGTCATGCGGAGCTCGAACTGCTTCTCCTCCGGCAGGGAGGCCTTCGGGCGGGACAGGGTGCCGATGGGCGAGGTCTCGGTCATGCCCCACGCGTGGACGATGTTGATCCCGTATTTGTCCCGGAACTTGCGGATCAGCTCCGGCGGGCACGAGCTGCCGCCCACGACGACCGCACGGAAGCTCGACATGTCGATGGGGTGGTCCACGCTGTACGCGTCCACTGCCTGCCAGATCGTGGGGACGGCGGCGGCCAGCGTCGGACGCTCGGAGGCGATCATCGCGGCCAGCGGCTCGGGCTGTAGGAAACGCT
Organism: Dietzia sp. DQ11-71; assembly: GCF_014144995.1. NCBI lineage: Bacteria > Bacillati > Actinomycetota > Actinomycetes > Mycobacteriales > Dietziaceae > Dietzia > Dietzia sp. DQ11-71. Next base: position 1,031 of record NZ_JAALDT010000508.1, read on the forward strand.
CCGGCATGAGCAGCGAGGCGCCCACCATGAACGCGGCGTACGGCAGGCCCCACGACATGGCGTGGAACATCGGCACGATCGCCAGCACGTTGTCGTCGAGCGAGATGTCCATGCCGTCGGACATGCACACCTGCATCGAGTGGAGGTAGATCGACCGGTGCGAGTAGACGACGCCCTTCGGGTCGCCGGTGGTGCCCGAGGTGTAGGCCATCGCGGCGCCGGAGTTCTCGTCGACCTCCGGCCAATCGAACTCGGTGGGCTGGGCGGCGAGGAGCGCGTCGTAGTCGTGCACCTGGATGCCCTCGGGAGCCTCGAGGTTCGCGGCGCCCCCACCGGTGACGATGACGTGCTCGACCGTCGAGAACCGGGGCAGGAGCGGCTGCAGGAGCGGGACGAGGCTCGGGTCGACGATCACGACCTTGTCCTCTGCGTGGTTGGCCACGAACTCGAGCTGGTCCGGGAACAGCCGGATGTTCAGCGGATGCAGCACGGCGCCCATGGACGGGATCGCGAGGTAGGCCTCCAAGTGCTCGGAGTTGTTCCACTGGAATGTGGCGACCCGCTGGTCACCGTCGACCCCCAGGGAACGCAGCGCGTTGGCCAGCTGCGCGGCGTGCTTGCCCAGATCGCCGTAGGTGATCTTCCGTGGTCCCTGATCGGTCCAGGTGGTGACGACCGCATCGGAGTGGACGGTCGCACCGAACTGCAGGATCGTGCTGATGTTCAACTGCTCCGGCATCATCGTGCTCTTCATGAGGGGCTCCTTGATCGAGGGGTGGCGTCTGTCACTCTCGTGTCGAGACTACCTGACGTCCATGACGTCCTTGGGCCGTGTGGGCGATCACCCGTCGAGGTCGTCGAAGACGGTCTGGACGGTCCTCGTCGCCGCGAGGGCCGCCGGCGCGCCGCAGTACTCCGAGGCGTGGATGACCGCCTCGGTGATCTCCTCGCGGGTCAACCCGTTGGTCAACCCGCCGCGTACATGCCCCGCCGGCTCGGCGTCCGCGCGCAGTACCACGAGCATCCCGATATTAAGCAGGCTGCGATCCCGTCGGTCCAACCCGGGCCGGTTCCAGATGTTGCCCCACACGTTCTCTGCGACCACGTGCTGGATCGCCTCCGACTCCGTCCCGACAGCCCGGTCCATGGCCCGGTCGACGAAGTCGTCGCTCATCACCTCGCGCCTGGTCGCGAAACCCTGCTCGCGCAGATCCGCGGCCGAAGGCCCCTCGCCTGCAGAACTCGTCGTCGTCGTCATCTCCACGGTCCTCTCCCACTGCCGACAGGTATCGCGATCCATCCTCCCCGACCGTCGTCACCAGCTCCGCGTGACCTCGCCCCGCCCCGGCCAGGCGCGGGGACGGCTCGGACAGGGGCGACAGCGGATGTATGGGATGGGCGGACGCGACGACGGGTGGGATACCCTCGACGGGTCCGGCCACCAGCGTCGGACCCCGCGGCAACTCGGCGGAAGTCGGTGCGAATCCGACGCTGTCCCGCAACTGTGATCCCGTCTCAGGACGGGCGAGCCAGGTCGGCCGGTTCCGCGGCAGCCGTACGTACTGACCTCGGACGAAGGACGGTCGCGTGCAGCGGCCCAGGCCGCGGCCCGAGCTGTTTTCTTCCTCCGAATCACGGAGGATGCCATGCACCATCCACGAGCCCGCTCGCTGCTGCTCGCCCCCCTGGCCGCCCTGGCGCTGGTCGCCTCCGCGTGCAGCGGCAGCGGCACCGGCGGCGACGAGCCGGCCCCGGCCGACCAGACCTCCGCCGCGGCGGAGGAACCGCAGGCGATCGTGTCGCTGGCCCCCACCACCACCGAGATGCTCTACGCCGTCGGCGCCGGGGACAGCGTCGTGGCGGTCGACGAGCGGTCCGACTTCCCCTCCGACGCCCCGGTCACCGACCTGTCCGGGTACACGCCCAACCTCGAGGCGATCCTGGGATACGCGCCGGACCTCGTCGTGCTCACCGACGACACCGGGGACATCGTGGCCGGCCTCGAACGCTCCGGCGTCGAGGTGCTGCAGCTGCCCGCCGCGCAGACCCTCGACGACACCTACACCCAGCTCGAGCAGGTCGGGGCGGCCACCGGGCACATCGGCGAGGCCGCCGAACTCGTGTCGCGGATGCAGAGCGAGATCGACGAGATCGTCGCCTCCGTGCCGGAGCGCGAGACGCCGCTGACGTACTTCCACGAACTCGACGACACCTACTACACCGTCACCGACGACACCTACGTCGGCGAGATCTACTCCCTGCTCGGCCTGACCTCGATCGCCACGGGCGACAACCCCTACCCGCAGCTGTCCGAGGAACTCATCCTCGAGGCCGACCCGGACCTGGTGTTCCTCGCCGACGGCCAGTGCTGCGGCATCACGCCCGAGGTCGTGGCCGAGCGACCGGGCTGGGACGGACTCACCGCCGTGCGCGACGGCCGCGTCCACGTGGTCGACGAGGACCTGTCCAGCCGGTGGGGCCCGCGCGTGGTCGACTTCATGCGCGAGGTCGCCGCGATCGTCACCGCGGTGCCCGACGCCGCGCCGGAGACCGCGGAGAGCCCCGCGAACCAGCCCGCCTCGTGACCCGC
>NZ_JAALDT010000509.1:0-2532 GCF_014144995.1 Dietzia sp. DQ11-71
CCACGACGACGGCCCGCTCGGCGGGGCGGACCGCGGACCCCGGGTCGGCCTCGGCGTCGAACAGACGGCACTTGGCACGGAAGTAGTCGTCCATGCTCGGATGGAAATCCAGGTGGTCCTGGGTCAGGTTGAGAAAGGCACCCACGGCGAACCTGGTGCCGTCCACGCGCCCGAGCCGCAGGGCGTGGCTGGAGACCTCGGCCGCGACCGCGCGGGCCCCCTCATCCCTCATCCGGGCCAGGAGGGCCTGGAACTCGGGGGCCTCGGGGGTCGTGAGGCGACTCGGCAGCGCCCGACCGTCGACCCGGCTCCCGGTGGTGCCGATGAGGCCCGCGACATGGCCGCCGCCTTCGAGCGCGGCTTCGACGAGGTAGGAGGTGGTGGTCTTGCCGGACGTCCCGGTGATCCCCACGACGTCGAGTGCGGCGGAGGGGTCTCCCGCGACCGCCGCGGACACCGCGCCGAGGACGGATCGGGGGTCCGGATGCACGAGGACGGGGACCCGGTCGGCCACGGCGGCCATCATCTCGAGACCCTCGGGGTCGGTGAGCACGGCGTCGGCGCCCGCCTCGATCGCGGTGGCGCCGAACGAGGCGCCGTGGACCCGCGTGCCGGGCAGTGCCGCGAAGAGGATCCCGGGGCCGCAGTCCTGTGCGCGGATCGTTGCACCCACGAGGTCGTCACCACCCCGGGTCCTGTCGCCGAGAAGGGTGGCCCGCACCGCGTCTGCCAGCTCTCGCGCTGTCGTCATCGCCTGTCCTCGCCCCGCCTTCCTTGCTCGCTACCCTCCCGTGAACCCGCTACACGCTACCCTGCCGGACGCTGATCACCGCGCCTGCAGGACCAGTTCCGGCGCGGGGGCGGACGGCGGGATGTTGTCGCGATTGACCAGCCACGATGCGATGTCGTGGAAGAGCGGGGCCGCGGAGGCCCCGAGCACGCCGCGCGAGGGGGCGTCGAGCATGATCGCGATCACATACCGCGGGTCGTCGGCGGGCAGGATGCCGGAGAAGGTGATCCAGTAGCGCGAGTTGGAGTAGCAGGAGCACCCGGGGTCGATCTGCTGCGCGGTGCCGGTCTTACCACTGATCTGGTAGCCGGCGACCGCGGCCTGCGGGCCGGTGCCCCCGGACTGCACGACGGAGCGGAACATGTCCCGCACCGTGCGGGCGGTCTCGGTGCTGATGACCCGCTCACCTTCGGGACGCTCGGTCTCGGTGCGCTCGCCGTCGGGGCCGACGCGCTCGGCGACGATCCGCGGCGGCACGCGGACACCGTCGTTGGCGATGGTCTGGTAGATGCCCGCCATCTGCAGGGTGGTCATGGACAGGCCCTGCCCGATGGGCAGGTTGGCGAAGGTGCCGCCCTGCCAGTTCTGCAGGTCGGGCACCAGACCCTCGGACTCCCCGGCGAGTTCGATCCCCGAGCGCTGGCCGAGGCCGAACTTGTCGAGGTACTCGGAGAACGGCTCCTTGCCCACCCGCTGGGCGAGCATGAGTGTGCCGACGTTGGAGGACTTCCCGAAGATGCCGGTGGTGGTGTACGGGGTGGGGCCGTGCTGCCACGCGTCGGAGACGGTGACACCTTCCATGCGGATGCTGCCGTCCACGGAGTGGACCTCGTTCGGATCGGTCAGCCCCGCCTCGATCGCGGCGGCGGCGGTGATGATCTTCTGCACGGAGCCCGGTTCGAACGGCGAGGTGATCGCCGGGTTGCCCAGGTCCGCCCCCCGCTCGAGCTCGGCACCGACCCCGACGGCCGGGTTGAACGTGTTGTCGTTGGCCATCGCGCGGACCTCACCGGTGCGCGCATCGAGCACGACGGCGGACGCGGCCTCGGCTCCGGAGGTGTCCTTGGCGGTCTGGATGGCCTTCTGCACGTGCCACTGCAGGTCCGCGTCCAGGGTGAGGCGGATGGTGTCGCCGTCGCGCGGCTCGGTCACGTTGCGCAGGGTGCCCGGGATGACGGTGTTGTCCTGGGCCCGGTCGAACGTCTGCCGCCCGTCCTCCCCGTCCAGTTCGTCGTTGAAGTGCGCTTCGATGCCCTGGAGCCCGATCAGCTTGCCCTCGTCGCTCTTCGTCGTCGCACCGACGACGTTCGCGGCGAGCGCGCCCCCCGGGTACTCACGGATGTCGACCCGCTCGGCCCCGATCATGGGGTACTCGCGGGTGATGGCGTTGGCCAGCGTGACGTCGACGTTGCGGACGAGATAGGTGAAGCCACCCTCCGAGGTGAGTTTGGCCTCGATCTCGTCGCGGTCGACGGCGTCACCGAGCACGGTCTCGAACTCGTCGGCGATCTCCTCGACCAGTTCGTCCCAGGTGGGCTTGGTGCTGTCGAGCTCCCGTCGCGCCTCGGCGTTGCGCTGTTCGACCAGCGGCTGGATCGACAGATCGCGGGCCTCGCGGGTGAACGCGATGGGGTCGCCGTTGAGGTCGACGATCGCTCCCCGCGTGGCGGGCAGGACCTCGTGGACCTGGCGTTGGCTCTCGGCGCGGGCCGCGAGCTCCGTTCCCCCGAGGGTCTGCACCC
>NZ_JAALDT010000050.1:0-3413 GCF_014144995.1 Dietzia sp. DQ11-71
GCCGCCAACACCACCTCCGAGCCCGGCGGCGGCCCGTCGGTCAGCACCGGGGAGAGCGCCGGCACGGCCGGCGGCCGCGGGGCGGAGGGTGTGAACGAGTCCACGGTGGCCCTGCCGTTCGGGCTCGACCCCGCCACGACCCCGGTGCTCGGGTCGTTCTTCGTGGGCCCGCAGCGGGAGGCGAGCCTGGAGACCGGCTGGTACCGCCTGCCCGAGAACCGCGAGTCCCACCCGCTCCTGGTGATCTCGGCGGCCGGCCGGATCGGCCGCTACGACGCCGACGGGCTCTACGAGTACGGCCAGGAGGTCGTGGTCGAGTTCGGCCGGTCCGGCGACGCCGGGGTCGACACGGTGGGCGAGCCGGTGGTGCCGTTCGACATCGGTCCCGCGCCGACGTGGCGCAACCTGCGGATGGACATGCAGGACGCCCCCGCCGACGCCGATGTCATGCGGGTCCGGGTCGACGACAACGACCTCACCCCCGAACAGTGGACCGCCATCACCCCGCCGCGCGCACCCGAGCTCGTGACGGTCCAGGAGATGGTCGGGTCGGAGTCGCCCGTCCTGCTCGACTGGGCGGTGAGCCTGCAGTTCCCGTGCCAGCGGCCGTTCGAGCACTACGCGGGTGTGGCGGAGTTGCCGGAGTTCCGGATCCTGCCCGACCGTCCGCTCGCCGTGAGCGCCACCAGTACGTGGATGTCCTACGAGGCCGGTGGGCCGCTCGGGTGGATCGAGACCGCCCAGCGTGCCCGGACGATCCCGTCGTACCTGCGCCACGACTGGAACCGTGACTGGGGTTCGATCGAGGCGTACACGCCGCTGGGCACCTATCAGGAGGACCCGCCGGCGCCCGCGGAGGTGACCACCGGGAACGAGACCCGTTGGGGCTGGTGGCAGCCCGAGGGGCCGATCCTGGTGACCGACCCGGAGTAGGCCGCACCGCGGTACCGGGAGAATGTGGTGTGCCGACACGCCCACCGTGGGTACCGTGTCGGCTATGAGCATCTCAATGACCCGGTACGCCGCTTCGGCCGCGATGGTCCTCGCCCTCGGGGTGTCGACCGCATGCTCGTCCGACGACCCGGAACCGGATTCGACCAACCGCGGCGGAGGAGAGACGGACGGTCAGACCTCGGTCGAGAACGTCTTCATCGCACCCGCCTACGCGATCGACTGTTCGCTGCAGGTGGACGCACCCGCTCAGCTGAGCTTCACCGCGGTCAACGACAGCTCCACCGAGGCGGAGACTCTCTCGGAGATCACCAGCCCCGCCGCGGAGCGGGTCGAGATCGACGCCCCCGCGGGTGCCCTCGAGATCGCCCCCGAGTCGTCGATCGCCGCCGGTCAACCGGTGGAGAACGTCGAGGACGCCGACGCACCCGACCGGCCGTTCAGGTCCTTCATGTTCGGTCTCGACGACAGCGCCGAGCCGGGGAAGTCGATCCCGGTCACCTTCACCTTCGAGCGGGCGGGGGACATCACCCTCCAGGCGGCCGTCGACGCCTGTCCGAACCAGTCCGAGTAGCCGCCCAGTCGACCCCGCCCGCGGCGGTCACATGGGCGCGATGGGGTGCTTACGCGGCGGCTCGTTGCTGATCTTGTCCCGCAGCTGGTTCAGCGCACCGCGCAGCACCAGGCGGGTCTGCGACGGCTCGATCACGGCGTCGATGTACCCGCGCTCGGCGGCGGTGTACGGGGTCGCGATGAACTCGTTGTACATGTCGATGAGCTGCTTGCGGAGCTTGGGACCCTCCTCGGGGCCCGCCTCCTCGATCTGCCGACGCTGCAGCAGGTCGACCGCGCCCTCGGCACCCATCACCGCGATGCGCGCGGTGGGCCAGGCGAAGTTGAGGTCGCCACCCAGGTTCTTGGACCCCATCACGGCGTACGCGCCGCCGTAGGCCTTGCGGACGACGAACGTGACCTTGGGGACCGAGGCCGCCACCACGGCGAAACCCATCTTGGCCCCGCGGTGGATGATGCCGAGCTTCTCCTGCTGCACGCCCGGGAGGTAGCCGGGGGTGTCCACCACGTAGACCAGCGGGATCGAGTAGGCGTCGCACAGCATCATGTGCCGCGTGGCCTTCTCCGAGGCGTCGATGTCCAACGCGCCCGACAGGTGCAGGGGCTGGTTGGCGACGACGCCGACGGACTCACCGTCGACCCGGGCGAAACCCGTGATGATGTTGGACGCGAACTGCCCGGAGGTCTCCACGAACTCGCCGTCGTCGAACATCCGCAGGAGCACGTCGTGCATGTCGTACGCGGCGTTGTCCGAGTCCGGGATGATCGAGTCCAGCTGTCGGTCCGACTCCGTGGTCTCCGCCTCGAGACCCGGGTTGATCCGCGGCGCCTTCTCCGCGGCCGAGGACGGCAGGTAGCTCAGCAGGTTACGCACGTACATGAAGGCGTCTTGCTCGCTCACGGCGACGTGGTTGACGTTGCCGTTCTTGGCCTGCTGCAGGGCCGAGCCGAGCTCGTCCATGGTGACGTCCTCGCCGGTGACCTGCCGGATCACGTCGGGCCCGGTGACGAACATGTACGCCTGGTCCTGGACCGCGATCACGAAGTCGGTGGTCGCGGGGGCGTAGACGGCGCCGCCCGCGCACTTGCCCAGCATGATCGAGATCTGGGGCACGTACCCGGAGGCCGGATACTGCCGCCGGGAGATCTCGGAGTAGTAGGCCAGCGAGGTCACGGCGTCCTGGACTCGCGCGCCACCGGAATCGTTGATGCCGATGATGGGGCACCCGACCTTGATCGCGAAGTCCATGATGGCGCAGACCTTCTTGCCGAAGCCCTCGCCGACCGACCCGCCGAACACCGTGTTGTCGTGCGCGTACACGGCCACCGGGCGGCCGTCGATGGTGCCGCGGCCGGTGACCACGCCGTCACCGAACGGGTTGTCCGGGCTACCGGGCGCCTTGGCGAGCTGGCCCATCTCCACGAAACTGCCGGCGTCGAGCAGCAGTGCGATCCGCTCCCGCGGCGGGGTGTGCCCCGCGGCGTCGCGGCGGGCCTTCGCCCGCTCGCTGCCCGGGTCCTTGGCCTGCTCGGTCTTGACCCGCAGTTCCGCGAGCTTCTCCGCGGTGGTCTTCGCCGTCACGCGTCTGTCCCCTTCCGTACACCCGCGTCGAGCTCGGTGAGCCGACGCGCCAGATGCTTACCGACGGTACCGACCACCGGTTCGTCGACCATCGCGAGGTGGTCCCCGTCGAGCTGGACGACCTCCAGGTCGCCGACGATGCGGGCCCAGCCGCCGTCCGGGTCGATGTGTGCGTAGCGGGGCTCGAGCTCGATCGCCCCGTCGTGCATCCGCTCCGCGCGGTACAGCACGAACGGCACCTCGGCGCCGACACCGGCCCAGGTGGACAGGTCCGCGCTCTGCAGGATCCGGTTGTCGACGAAGCTGG
>NZ_JAALDT010000510.1:0-3000 GCF_014144995.1 Dietzia sp. DQ11-71
TGCTGCCCGCGGCCGTCGGACGGTCGATCGCCTCGCGCATGCTGCTGCGTGGCGACGCCGTCTCCGCCGCGGAGGCCCACGACGTCGGACTGGCCATGGAGGTCCACCCGACCGCGGACCTCGAGCCCGCCGCCGCGAAGCTCGCCCGCCGACTGGCCCGGGGTTCGGGCCGCGCCCTGGAACTGACCAAGAGGGCCGTCACCGGGGCCACGCTCGCCGAGCTGGACGCGGCCCTGGCCAGGGAACACGAGGGCCAGTGCGAGCTGCTGATCTCCCCCGACTTCGCCGAGGGCGTGTCCTCGATCCTCGAGAAACGGCGCCCGAACTTCTCCTGAACCGTCCCTCCTGTCACCTGCCCCTCCCGTCACCCACCGCCCGACGAAAGGCCGAGATCATGACCACCGCCACGGATCCCATCGCCGAACTCCACGCGGCACGTCGCAACAACTGGAACACGTGGGTCGCCACCCACGCCGAGATGCAGCCCGACGCGGAGGCACTGCGCTACCTCGGTCAGACCACCACGTGGTCCCAGCTGCACGATCGCAGCAACCGCTTCGCCGACGCGTTGGCCCGCCGCGGTGTGGGCAGGGGCGACCGGGTCATGCTCATCACGCTCAACAACCCGGAGTTCGTCGAGGCCGTGCTGGGCATCAACGAGCTGGGCGCCATCGCGGTACCGGTGAACTTCCGGCTCACCCCCGGTGAGCTCGCCTACCTGGTCAGCGACTGCACGCCGAAGGTCGTCGTCACCGACGCGATGCTCGCGCCGCTCGTCGGCGCGATCCGCGCCCAGGGCGAGGAGCCGGGCCACCACATCGTCATCGGCGGTGAACCGGGGGCGCCCGACCAGATCACATACGCGGACGCGATAGCGGAGCAGGGCCAGCCGCATGAGCCCGTCGACGTGCCCGAGGACTCCACCGCGCTCATTACGTATACCTCGGGCACCACGGGGCGGCCCAAGGGCGCCATGCTCTCCTACGAAAACCTCACTGCGCAGTCCCTGACCTGCATCCGGGTCTTCCGACTGTTCGACGAGGACGGGCGCGCACTGTGCGCCGCCCCGATGTTCCACATCGCGGCGCTCGGCTCGATCGCGCCGAGCCTCCAACTCGGCGGCGTCACGGTGGTCCACCCGCTGCAGGCCTTCGACCCCGCAGCGGTCCTAGACACCCTCGAGGCCGAGCACATCACCAGCATCTTCCTCGTCCCCGTGCAGTGGCAGGCCGTCTGTGCCGAGCAGCAGGCCCGCCCGCGCAGCCTGGTGCTGCGCAACATCTCCTGGGGCGCGGCCCCGTCCACCGACACGATCCTGCGCGCCATGGCCGAGACCTTCCCGGACGCCCTGAACTGCGCGGTGTTCGGCCAGACCGAGATGAGCCCCATCACCTGTGCCCTCGACGGCGATGACGCGATCCGCAAGATCGGTTCCGTCGGCAAGGTCATCCCCACCCTCCAGGCGCGCGTCGTCGACGGCTTCGGCGAGCCCGTCGGCCCGGGTGAGGTCGGCGAGATCGTCTACCGTGGTCCCACCACGATGTCCGGTTACTGGAACAAGCCCAAGGAGACGGCGGAGGCCTTCGAGGGCGGGTGGTTCCATTCCGGCGACCTGGTCCGCATGGACGACGAGGGCTTCGTCTACGTGGTGGACCGCAAGAAGGACATGATCATCTCCGGCGGCGAGAACATCTACTGCGCCGAGGTGGAGAACATCATCGCCGGGCACCCGAGGATCCGCGAGGTCGCGGTGATCGGCCGCAAGGACGACAGGTGGGGCGAGGTCCCCGTCGCAGTGGTCGCCCAGAACGTGGAGGACGGCGTTGCCGATCTCACCCTCGAGGAGATCAGCGAGTGGCTGCGGGACAAGCTCGCCGGCTTCAAGCTCCCCAAGCATCTGGTCCACGTCGACGAACTCCCCCGCAACGCCAGCGGCAAGGTCGTCAAGGGCACACTGCGTTCCGAGCACGGCACCGTGGGCGTCTGAGCTGGTGTCCCGGCTCCCGTCCGACCACTCCGGGAGAGCAGGGAAGTGCTCACCAGCTCTATCGTCGGGCCGGATCCACAGGTGCGCGACCACCGGCTTCCTGCAGCGACCGTTCCGGGATGAACTCGGAATCCCGTGGAGTTCGCACGCGGCCCGACGAACTCCCCCGGACGGTTCGGACGGCCACCTACCGCATCCTGTTCACCGATCTGAGGTGGAGAGTGCGGACGGACCGATCACTGAAGTGGGACTCAGTGCTCGGGGTCGAGTTCCGGTGCGCGCTCGTCGTCCCACACGCCCGCTCGCTCGAGATGGGCGATGAGCAGACTCGCGCCACCGGTGAACTCGGCGTCCACCACTTCGTGGGCCGTCTCGACGTCGCCGTCACGCAGCGCCTCGAGCATGCGGCGGTTGTCCGTCAGTGCGCCCGCACGCCACTCGGGGTCGTCCGCGTACAGCCGGTAGGGCATGTAGCGGGCGGCGTTGGACAGGAACCGGGACAGCTTGTCCGAGCGGGAAGCCCGGTTGAGGCACCGGTGGATCGCGTACTGGGCGTGCACCACGCCGTCGGTGTCATCTGACGCGGATGCCTTCTCGAATTCGTCGATCAGACGACCGTGGAACTCGAGAGTTTCCGCGTCGTAGCGGGTGATGGCCCGGTCGACGATGCGCTTGGAAAGTTCCGCTTGGAGCCAGAAGATGTCCTCGATGTCCTGGCGGCTCATCGGCGAGACCAGGTAGCCGCGCCGCGGCACCAGATCGACGAGGCCCTCGCCGCGCAGGGTGAGTAGTGCCTCCCGGACCGGGGTCACGCTCACCCCGAGTGCGGAGGCGGTCTCGTCGAGCCGGATGAAGGACCCCGGGCGGACATCGCCGCTCATGATCCGAGTCCGCACGTGGTCGGCGACCTCCTCGGAGAGCTGCGGGCGCTGGCCGAGTCGTGTGGGGGCCACGTCCGCCACCTCATTCCACGAGAGAAGGGCACCCACCCGGAGCGCCGAGACCGATGATCT
>NZ_JAALDT010000511.1:0-1140 GCF_014144995.1 Dietzia sp. DQ11-71
AGCTCCGAGCACGCCGCGAACGCCTCGGCCCGATGCGGAGCCACAGCGACCACCACCACCGCGACCTCGCCCACCGGCAGCACACCCACGCGGTGGACGGCGGACACGCGGACCGTGCGCCCGGAATCGGCCGCCGAGGTGTGCTCGACCGCGACCTCGTCGCAGAGCCGGGCGAGCGTGTCCCGGGCCGTCGGGTGGAGCGGAGTGTGACCTCGAACTGCTCGAGAGCCGTACCCTCGACGGCCGGATCCAGGAGCCGATCTACCGGCCCACCCTGCACGCCCCACCCGGCTGACCACCCTGAAATGCAGACCAGGTCAGGGCTCGGAAGCCACTGACCTGGTTGCTGAGCTCCCCCAATTGGACTCGAACCAATAACCCTTCGATTAACAGTCGAATGCTCTGCCAATTGAGCTATGGGGGATCACTGCTGGCGACCGGCGGTGATGCCGGATACCGAGAACTCACCTTAGTGCGCCGCAGGCCGACGAACCAAATCGGCTGGTCAGGCGATGTCCGGAGTCGCGCCGACCGCCTGGTTCAACAGGCCGCGCCGGTACTCCTCCAGAGCCACCAGATCACCGAACAACGCCGAGTAGCCCTCGGGGTCCTCGGCGGGGCTCATCCGCTGCACCTTGGACTTGAGGTCCGCGATCTGACCCGAGACCCACACCTCCTGCAGCCGCGCCAGGACACCGGAGATGTAGCGGGGCAACGCCTCCTCGGACACGCGCAGTGTCTCCACCGCGAGGCTCCCGACCAGTCGGCGCAGCCCGTCGTCGCCCAGCCCCTCGGAGACCTCGGAGACCCAGTTCGCGCCGCTCTTGCCGGCCGCGCACCCGCCGGCCTTCGACAGTGCCTGCGCGATCGTGGCATAGGCGGGGTGGGTGTAGCACTCCTCCGGTAGGGAGTCGAAGAGCGGCCCGGCCAGCCCCGGGTACTGCAGGGCCGCCTTCACGGCCTCCCGCTGGGGCCACAGCACCGGGTCCGCCGCGGCGGGGATGGGCACGCCCGTCGGCACCTCCGGTGTCTGCGGAGCTTCGCGGCCGCCGACCTCGTCGTCGTCGTATCCCCCACGTCCACGACCCGCGCCGCCTGCACGCTCGGCGGCGTCCCACCCCGGTCGGGCTCCCCCGCCCG
>NZ_JAALDT010000512.1:0-2201 GCF_014144995.1 Dietzia sp. DQ11-71
CCAGGAACTCCATCACGAGCTTGTCGATGGCCTCGTTGCCCATGCGGAAGGTGCCGTGGTCGCCGCCACCGACGGTGACCAGTGCGCCACCCATGGCCTCGGCCACGCGGTGCGCGCCGGCGATGGGGGTGATGGCGTCGTCCTCGGAGTGCAGCACCAGCGGCTTCTCGTCGAGAGCGTCACCGTTGGGGCTGATGGTCTTGGCGACCGGCTGCCAGCCCACGCAGTCGTCGCCGGCGGCCTCGACGGCGGCGCGGGCGGTGAGGCGGTTGCCGCCGGTGTACTTGTCGGCCTTGGCCGCGATGACTCCCAGCTGGTCGGCCGGGGCAGCGGTCTCGTTGCAGGTGATGATCGAGTTCATCTCGATGTCGGTGCGGTACACCGGCGAGCGGTTCTCCTGCGCGGCCAGCATCAGGGCCACGGTCTCGTAGTCGGCACGCGCGATGGTGCCGCCGTCGTTGTAGTACTTGAGGATGTGGGCGAGCATCGGCCAGGCCTGCTCGGAGTAGGTGGCGCCGACCGTGGCGTCGTAGAGCCCGGTGGTGGCGTTGTTCGTCAGCCCCTGCAGCGCGGCGGCGCGGGCGAATCCCTCGACGCGTGCGCGGGCGGGGGCGGTCCCGTTGATCACGTCGAGCGCGGGCTTCTCGACGGCGCTGCCGCGGAGCTCCACGGGCAGGTCGCCGGCCTGCGCCGGCGGCGGGGTGAGGTTGGCGGGGCCGCCCACCTCCTGGTCGGTGACCCACTTCCAGGAGTGGAAGACCTTCAGCGGGGTGTCCCCGAGGCCGTAGTAGTCGTCGCGCTCGGCGATCCAGGCGAAGATGTCGTTGACCCGCTGCTCCTGGGCGAGCGCGCCCTGCTCTGCCTGTGTGTTCCAACGCCAGTCGGGGTGGGTGTTGGAGTCCAGCACCATGCGGCCGGTGGCCTCGGGGAACAGCGTGGCGAAGTCGGTGCCGATCGCGGTGCCGTAGGACACGCCCACGTAGTCGACCTCTGCGAGCTCGAGCGCCTCACGGACCGCGTTCATGTCGCGGGCGGCGTTCTCGGTGGTCATGGACTTCATGTACTCGGGGTCGGTCCCGTAGCACGCGTCGTGGAGCGGGTTGACCGTGTTCGGGCCCACGTAGTCCACGTTGCAGACCATGGGATTGGAGCCGTACAGCCCGCGGGGCTGGACGGCCACGAGGTCGTGGTTCTCGTACAGGCCGGCCGGGTTGGCGCCGTCGAGGGCCGGGCTCCAGAAGTTCAGGGCGTAGTTGCCGGGCCCGCCGGGGTTGCCGAACACGGTGGAGCGCGCCTGGCCGGACGAGGCCTTGATGCGGGTGAGCGCGATCTGGGTCTTGGCGGCGTCGGGCGCGGTGTAGTCCACGGGGACCTCGACGGTTCCGCACTCGAGACCGGCGGGGACGTACTCGGCCTCGATGCCGAGCATCTCGGTACAGTCCTGCCATTCGACCTGGGCGGCCGAGGCCACTCCCGATCCCAGAAGTGCGATCGCTCCCACGACCGCGGTGGTGCCAACGAAAGTGCTGGAAGGCTGCACCGATCCCCGTTTCCCTGTGCTGTAGGCGTTACTCCGGCGAATCGGACGCACCGACCACTCATTTTTACGAGCGTCACATGCGTCCGAACCGCCCCAAATGTAGCCTGTGGCCGACGCCACGACACACCCGACCGGGCACACTCAGAAAACCGTCATCCGATCGTTACCGCGGCGTTCGCTGCGCCCGAAAAAGCCCTGGCAGAAGTAGATCTGTCAGGATTCGACCCGGGGGGCGCGCCGGAGGACTGCGAGGGTGGTCAGGACCATCGTCAGCCCCGCCAGGACGGTCGCGGCCAGGAGCAGCCGGGGATCGGTGTAGATGCGTTCGATGCTGCCCTCGACGGGCGGGTCGATGACCGGCGGCGCGCCCGTCACGATGTCCCTGGCGAACCACCACAGCACCACGGCGAGTACAGCGCAGGCGACCGCGGCCACGCCGAGGCGACGCGAGTTCACTCGGGTCCCGGCTCGCGCGGGAGACCGTCGACAGCGCCGGCCAGGGCGGCGTGCAGGGCCGCGGGGTCGCGGGACCAGGCGCGGACCTCGCCCCCGGTGTCGAGTCGCAGACCCACAGCCGCCCGCCGGCGGGGCATCTCCCGCAGCTCGCCGAGGAGTCGGGCCGTCTCCCACGAAGCTACGGAGTCGTCGGCGGCGGGGAGGG
>NZ_JAALDT010000513.1:0-767 GCF_014144995.1 Dietzia sp. DQ11-71
CGGTGCCCTGGAGGTACACGTCGGGGGTCAGGCGGACACGACCGTGGACGCGGGTGGCGGCGATCATCACGCCGTGGCAGAGGGCGGTCGCGATCGCGCAGACGGTGAGCATCAGCCAGTGCACCGGGGCGCCGGTGGCGAGCTCGAACCCTGCGGCAGCGGCGCAGAACGCGGGCGCCGCGAGGATCCAGGCCCAGCTCCAGCCGTCCTCGGCGTACAGGATCGGCCCCTCGGGTTCGATTCCCGGCCGGGCGGCGGTGGGTTCACTTGCCGGCACGCGCGCCGCCTCCCGGGGTCGTGTACTGGATGGCCTCGGCCTTGTGCTGGCGCCACACGGCGGCTGCGGCGCACAGTCCGGCGAGGATCTGGAGGGCGATGACGACGAAGCTGATGACGTCTCCCCGCTCCCCCGCGGTCGCGACTCCGCCGAACACACCGATCACCACGGACACGGCGTCGACGACGAGGAAGATGGCGACGATGTCGAGCATCGTGCGGGCCCACCCCTTGCCCGCTCGCAGCCGGAAGGCCAGCCACACGGTGACGGCGGCGACGATGAGCGCCAGCACCGCCCCGGCCGCCAGAGCGATGGAGAACATGCTCTCGACGGAGACGTCAGCGGACCCGGTGTTGGCGACCGCGTCGCGGAAGGCGTCCCGCGTGGCGGTGGGCAGGTCCCCGAAGCTGGCGGTCGCGGAGTTGATCAGCATGCCGAGCAGTCCGAACGCGGCGGCGGCCAGCCACAGCACCCACGCGGTGTGGATCTC
>NZ_JAALDT010000514.1:0-3319 GCF_014144995.1 Dietzia sp. DQ11-71
CGGCGCGGCCGACTGCCCGGGCACACGGCGCTGCTGGATCAGGACCCGATGGCGTCGGCGGACCCCCGGATGACGCTCCGCCGGATGATCGCGCTCCCCGGACGGCTGCGCGGGAGCCCGGTGGACGTGGACGCGCTCGCCCGGGAGGTCGGACTGGACCCCGGCCTACTCGACCGACGGCCCGAACAGGTCTCCGGCGGACAACTCCACCGCGCCTGCCTCGCCCGGGCGCTGGCCCAGCGGCCGCGTTACCTGATCGCCGACGAGGCCACCGCGCATCTGGACCCCGAGAGCACGAACGCGATCGCGGGCGTCCTGCGGGCCCGCGCCGACGGGGGGCTCGGCGTCCTCGCGATCACCCATGATCAGCGGCTCGCGGCCGACTGGGCCGACGTCGTCCACACGATGGGCGACGCCGCCGGGAGCTAGTTCAGCCCGGCGTAGGAGTGCAGGCCCGAGACCACGATGTTGATGAAGAACAGGTTGAACACCAGCACAGCGAAGCCGGCGATGTTGATCCACGCCGCCTTCTTGGGGCCCCAGCCGCTGGTCGCACGGGCGTGCAGGTAGCCCGCGTAGAGCACCCAGGAGATGAACGACACCGTCTCCTTGGGGTCCCAGCCCCAGAAGCGGCCCCACGCGCTCTCCGCCCACACGGCGCCGAGCAGGATGCCCACGCCGAACACCGGGAAGCCGATGACCGTGGTGCGGTACGCGAGGCGGTCGAGGGTCTCGGCTGCCGGCAGTGGACGGGCCAGGCGGGCGCCCCAGCCGTGCTCCTGCCCCTGCGGCTGCCACACTCGGATGAGGTACATGATCGACACGACGCCGGGGATGAGCAGGATGCCCGAGCCCAGCGCGATGATCGACACGTGGATCGGCAGCCAGTACGAGCGGAGCGCCGGCACCACGGGCGCGGCGTCCGAGTACAGGTGGGTCCCGCCGAAGAACAGCAGCACCAGGATCGGCACCAGTAGATACGGCCACACCACCTGCAGCGCGGGCTTGCGCAGCCAGATCAGCCCCGCCGCCACCGCCAACAGCGTGCTGCCCAGGATGAACTCGTACATGTTGCCCCACGGGAACCGCTCCGTGGACAGCCCCCGCAGGACGAGGGACGCGGCGTGGAACACGAACCCGAGCACCACGAACAGCTGCGCGATCCGCGCCCAGCGCCCGTTGCCGGCCGAGGCCCGCTCCTCGTCGCCGGTGTCGGTGAGGGACCGCGACTCGGTCAGCCCGGTCCCGCCGGCCGTGACCAGCTCCTTCTCCGAGACCTTGGCCACGCGGAAACCCGCGTAGTAGATCAGCGACGCGATCAGCGCCAGTACATAGATCCCGAAGGCCGTCCGGAACGCCAGGTCCGAGTAGGTGGCCAGCGTCTCGTCGATGGGCAGGCCCTGTGCGAGGGTCGAAGTGATCACCGGGTGTCGTCCTTCCGCGCAGCGTCGGCGGCGGTACCGCGACTAGTTGAAGTGTGGCCCGTGTCGACCTCACCCGGCAACACGGGTGTGACAGCCGCCGCCGAGACCAGCCGGTCCCGGAGCTCGTCGAACTCGCTCCCCCAGCCCGATCGGTCCGTCTTGGCCAGGCCACCCAGATCGACACGGGTGACCTCGTCGTCGTCGACACTCACCCGCGCCCAGATCCTCCGGCGCCGCACCATCAGGCTGAGCACCAGGCCCGCCATCATCACGGCGGCGGACACTCCCACCCAGATCTGCGTGGGGTCGGAGGAGACCTGGATGTTGACGAACTCCTCGGCGCCGTCGAACCGCACCTCGGTGCCGTCGGGCAGGGTCGTGGATTCGCCGGGCTTGAGGTTGACGCGGGCCTCGCGGTTGAGCGCGCCGGACTCGATGAGGTCCGGCTCGAGCGAGAAGACCGACTGCGGGCGGCCCGTGTCCAGGCCGGCGTCCCCGCGGTAGACGTCGATCGCCACCGCCGGGTCGTCCATGCGCGGGAACCGCGAGCTCAGCAGGGTGCCCTCGAACTGCGCGGTCGGCGCGAACAGGCCCTGGATGGCGATCTGCTGCGTCCGCCGCTCGGCCAGATCGGGGTACATGCCAGCGGGCGGGTCGAAGCGCATGATGCCCGAGGACAGGAACGTCTGCAGCTCGGTCGGTGACCAGTGCTGGGTGTCCGTGCGGGTCTCGCCGTTCGGGTACGTCACCGTGAACGTCGGCGCGAAGCCGTGACCCTGCAGGTAGACGCGGGTGGAACCGATGCGCAGCGGGTGGTTGACCCGCATCTCGAACGGCTCCCACGTGTCGGGGTCGGTCGTGGTGACCTCCTCCGTGTAGCGCACGTTGGAAGTGAACATCTCGGCCTGACCGTTGGGCAGGTAATCGGCGCGGAAGTCCTCGACCTTGATGCAGAACTGCTCGAGGTCCGTGCCGTCCACCAGCAGTCCAGCGCGGAACGAGTCGTACGCGCTGGGCGTGGTGTTGCAGAACGCCGGCGACTCCTCATTGGCGACGATGACGCGCATGCCCTCGGCGTAGACGAACTTGCCGGCCGCGAACATGACGAGCAGCGCGAGCAGGCCGAAGTGGAAGACGATGTTGCCGACCTCGCGCGAGTAGCCGCGCTCGGTGGACAGCTCGATGGTGCCGGGGACGCGGCCGTCGCCGTCGTTGCGGCGGACCCGGCCCTTGAGCTCGCGACGGATCTGGTCCGCGGCCTGCTCCGGCGTGGCCGTGGTCCGGTACGCGGCGTGGTGCGGCAGGCGGGACAGGTTGCGCGGGGTCAGCGGCGGGGGCGTGCGCAGCTGGCGGACCAACTCGAAGCAGCGCGGGGTGAGGCAGCCGACCAGCGAGACGAACAGCAGGACGTAGATGGCGGTGAACCACCAGCTGCTGAAGACGTCGAACAGTTGGAGCTTGTCGTAGGTCTCGCCCAGCCAACCGTTCTCGGCGATGTACTCGTTGACGTTGCCCTCGTTGAGGCTGCGCTGTGGCAGAAGCGCGCCCGGGATGGCGGCGACGGCCAACAGGAACAGCAGGATCAGCGCCGTGCGCATGGCGGTGAGGGTGCGCCACGCGTTGCGGAGGAACGCGGTGACGGCAGCGGTTCTGGGCATGGGGTCCATCTGCGGGTCGCGGCGCGCCGAGGCGGCTCGGGGCCTGACTCGGCGCCGGTCGCACCCAGGCTAGTGGGACGAACCTGAGCGAATCCTGGCAGGGTGTGGCCAACCACCTGGAGGTCGCGTCGGGTGTGGCGGGGGTCTCCGGCTGGCCGCCGGAGTCTCCCCCGCCGTGGGGGTTCCTGGTCGGTCGGGGGGTTCCTGGTCCGTCGGGGGGTTCCTGGTCGGTCGGGG
>NZ_JAALDT010000515.1:0-1350 GCF_014144995.1 Dietzia sp. DQ11-71
GTGGCCGGGGACGAGCTCCCGCCCGGCCCGTGCGAAGGGATGGGTCACGCCGATGACCATACGCCCCGCGGTTCGGGGCGTGGGGCCCGCTTCGCCAGAATTGTGACCTGACAACGAGTCTGGTGCCGCCCGACCGGTTGCGCGGTAGCGTCGGCCCCATGACGGATCCGCCGCCGCCCACTGCGTCCCGCACATCGGCCACCCGCAAGGTCCGGGACCTCACCGGACCCGGGATCACCACGGCCTTCGGGATGGAGGGGACGGATCTGGGAATCCTGACCCGAACCCCGTCCGGGCGCCTGCTCGCGGTGTTCGGCGACACCTTCGCCGGCGCCGGGATGGGTGCCCCCCATGTGGGGCGTCCGCACCCGGGCATCGAGCAGTGTGCCCCCACCACGGACGAGCGCCCCGGTCCCGGAAATCCGGATTGGCGCTCCCCGGTCGGGTTGTTCTCCGACACCGCCGACCCGTCCCGGGGTCTCGAGTGGGCGGACGCCGCCGGCCCGGGCCCGCGGGACTACGCCGCCCAACTGATCGACTATGTGCACGGCCGCGGCTGCTCGACCGTCCTCCCGAGCGACGTGCTCACCATCGGCGACACCATGTACCTGCACGTCATGGTCAACCACGGCCTGGGCACGGTCACCCGCACCCGGATCCACCGGTCGACCGACGACGGCCGGACCTGGGAGCCCACCGGGGCCGAGTTCTCGCCTCTCCTGGAGGGCGGCCATCGCCAATTGTGGACGTGGGAGCTCGGCGGGGACGGGTTCGTCTACGTCCTGTCCACCGGGTTCCAACGTGACAAGGGCGTCATCCTCATGCGGGTGCGTGAGGAGCACCTCGCGGATCCCGACCTCCGCAGGTGGCAGACCTGGGGCTTCCGGAAGGGCGCCTGGAACTGGGGCAATCCCACGACCATCGTGCTGCCCGGCCGGATCGGCGAGATGTACCTGCGTCGGTGCGAGGACTTCTGGACCCTGACCTACTTCGATGCCGGGCACTACCGCATCGACTGTCTGACGTTCCCGCACATCGGGGCCGACCTGCTCGACCGCTCGATCACCACGCACACCACGCTCCTGCGCGGCAGTGCGTGGGGCGACGAGTCGGACGGCTCCGACCCCGGGTCCGGGCCCGCGCGGGTCGCCCAGCTCTACTGCGGCTGCCCGGTGCCGGGATCCACGCCGGAGGAGTGGCACTTCGTGGTGAGCCAGTGGAACACCCACGACTCGGCCGCCGGGCCCGCCGGGTGGCCGTACCGGTCCATGCAGTTCGTCGGCTCGATCCCGCGCCCGCCGCGCGGCTGAGCCAGGATCGCGGCTCAACCAGGGGCCCGGCGGACCAGGG
>NZ_JAALDT010000516.1:0-1690 GCF_014144995.1 Dietzia sp. DQ11-71
GCTACGGACCTGACCCCACGCTCAGATGCGAAGAGCCGGTAAACGAGCGACAACACCATTCTCAGATGAAGCCAATTTTACTAGAAGAATTTACGCGAGTTCGACGATCTCCATGTACTCCTGGCTCCACAGGTCCTCCGTGCCGTCCGGCAGAATGATGACCCGCTCCGGCTCCAACGCCTCCACGGCGCCGGGGTCGTGGGTGACCAGCACGACCGCACCCTCGTACGTCCGTAGAGCATCGAGGACCTGCTCGCGGGAGATCGGGTCCAGGTTGTTCGTGGGCTCGTCGAGCAGGAGGACGTTGGCTGCGGAGGACACCAGCCCGGCCAGCGCCAGACGCGTGCGCTCACCGCCGGAGAGCGTGCCTGTCGGCTGCTCGAGTTGGGGGCCGGTGAACATGAACGCCCCCAGCAGACTGCGCAGTTCCTGCTCCCCCGCGTCCGGCGCGGCGTGGCGGATGTTCTCCCACACGCTGGCGTCCATGTCCAGGGTGTCGTGCTCCTGGGCGAAGTAGCCGATCTTGAGCCCGTGCCCGGAGACGACGCCGCCCTCGCCGTCGGTGCGTTCCACACCGGCGAGCAGCTTGAGCAGCGTCGTCTTGCCGGCACCGTTGTAGCCCAGCACCACCACGCGGCTGCCCTTGTCGATCGCCAGGTCCACGCCGGCGAACACCTCGAGCGAGCCGTACATCTTGGTCAGGCCCTTGGCGAACAGCGGCGTCTTGCCACAGGCCGCGGGAGTGGGGAACTTGATCCGCGCGGCCTTGTCGGCCACGCGGACCTCGTCGAGATTGTCGATCATGGCGTCAGCACGCCGGATCATCTGCTTGGCGGCGGCCGCCTTGGTGGCCTTGGCGCCCAGCTTGGCGGCCTGCATCTTGAGCTGCGAGGCCTTCTTCTCCGCATTCGCCTTCTCACGTCGGCGCCGGGCCTCGTCCGTGGCGCGGGCGTCGAGATACTTCTTCCACCCCATGTTGTAGGCGTCGATCTCCCCGCGCACGGCGTCGAGGAACCACACCTTGTTCACCACGGCCTCGAGCAGCTCGACATCGTGGGAGATGATGATCAGCCCACCCTCGTGCTTCTCGAGGAACTGGCGCAGCCAGGTGATGGAGTCGGCGTCGAGGTGGTTGGTGGGCTCGTCGAGCAGCAGCATGGTCTGCGACTTGCCGGCACCGTCGGAGGCGGCGAACAGGATCCGCGCCAGCTCCACGCGGCGGCGCTGACCGCCGGACAGGGTGCCCAGATTCTGGGTGAGGATCCGGTCCTCCAGCCCCAGGCTGTTGCAGATGCGGGCGGCCTCGCTCTCGGCCTCGTACCCGCCGCGGGCGGAGAACTCGTCCTCGAGGCGCCCGTACTTACGCACGGCCTTGTCCATGGCCTTGTCGTCCGGTGCGGAGACCATCTGCTCCTGCGCGGCGGTCATGTCGGTCATGATCACGTCCAGCCCGCGGGCGGAGAGGACCCGGCTGCGCGCGAGCTGGTCCATGTTGCCCTCACGCGGGTCCTGCGGAAGATATCCCAGGTCACCGGTCCGGACGACCTTCCCGGCGTAGGGTTCACCTTCGCCGGCGAGGATCCTCATCGTCGTCGTCTTACCCGCGCCGTTCCGTCCCACCAGGCCGATCCGGTCGCCGGGCTGGACCCGCAGCGAGGACCCGTCCATGTGGAGCAGGGTGCGCACGCCG
>NZ_JAALDT010000517.1:0-1957 GCF_014144995.1 Dietzia sp. DQ11-71
GGCCGGGTCTGCCCCCGAGCCGCCCGGGTCTGCCCCCCGAGCCGCCCGGCGGCCCGGGCCACTGTCCGGTGCGGCCGCTAGGGTATCCGCGTGACCGACTCGCTCCCCCCCGTCTCCGACCTGCTCGCCACCGCGGTCGCGGGTCTGGGCGGCAGCGAACGCACGGGCCAGGTGACGATGGCCGAGGCCGTGGGCAACGCCCTGGCGACGGGGGAACACCTCGCCGTCCAGGCCGGCACGGGCACCGGTAAGTCCTTGGCCTACCTGGTGCCGGCGCTGCGCCACGCCGTGGCCACCGGGAACACCGTGGTGGTCTCCACCGCGACCATCGCGCTACAGAACCAGTTGGTCGACCGCGACCTGCCGCGCCTGTCCAAGGCGCTCCGCCCGGAACTCGGCGTGAGTCCCTCCCACGCGATCCTCAAGGGCCGGGGCAACTACCTGTGCCTGCACCGGGTGAGCTCGGGGCCGGTCGACGAGGCCGACCCGGAGGAGGTGGAGACCGAGGAACTGTTCGACCTGCCCCTCGGCGGCGAGTCCACGGCCGCGCGCACCCCACGTGAGGCCACCCCCCGGGACACCGGCCCGAGCTCGTGGCTGGGCCGCGAGATCGCCCGCCTGCACGACTGGGCGCAGGACACGGACACGGGCGACCGCGACGACCTGCCCCGCGGCGTCTCCGACGCGGCGTGGCGACAGGTGTCGGTGACCAGTCGCGAGTGTCTGGGGCAGGTCTGCCCCGAGTTCTCCGAGTGCTTCGCCGAACTGGCACGCCAGGAGGCCGGCCGCGCCGACGTGGTGGTGACCAACCACGCGCTGCTCGCGATCGACGCCATGACCGATGTCTCCGTGCTGCCCGAACACGACGCGGTGGTGATCGACGAGGCCCACGAGCTGTCCGACCGGGTGACCGGCGTGACGACCGCCGAACTCACCGGCGCGGCCGTGATCCAGGCCGCGCGCCGGGCGGCGAAGCTCGTCGACCAGCAGACCGCGGACCGCATGGTCGCCGCCGGGGAGGGCCTCGCGACGCTGCTGGAGATCTGTCCCGAGGCGCGATGGGACCTCATGCCCGAGGGTGCGGACCTCGCGCTGGCCGCTGTGCGCCACACCGCCGAGAACTGTCGCAGCGCGGTCCCGGGTCCCAAGCCCGGAGAGGCCGCCGGTGACCCACAGGGTGCCTCCGACCGTCAGAAGACCCTCGCCGCGCTGGACGAGATCGCCGACGCCGCGGACCGCATCCTCTCCTCGTTCGAGCGGCCGGTCACCGAGCGCCTCGAGATCGTGTGGATGAGCGTGGAGGAACGACGAGGACGGATCCTGCGTGTCGCTCCCCTGTCCGTCGCCGGGCTCCTGCGTGCCCGCCTGTTCGCCGAGTCCACGGTGATCCTCACCTCCGCGACCCTCACCACGGGCGGGAAGTTCGACGGTCTCGCCGCCACCTGGGGACTGCCGCCCGCCTCGTCGGCACGCCCGGACACGGCGAGCGCGGTGTCGCTCGAACCGCCCTCCGACGACGACGCGAGCGCACTGCGGTGGACGGGCCTCGACGCGGGATCCCCGTTCGACTACCGCCGCAACGGCATCCTCTACGTGGCAGCTCACCTCCCCGCGCCCGGCCGGGAGGGCCCGGCGCCCGCGGCCGAGGAGGAACTGGTCGATCTCATCACCGCCGCCGGGGGCCGCACGCTCGGACTGTTCTCGTCGATGCGCGCGGCGAAGGCGGCCGCCGAACTACTCCGCGAACGACTCGACACCCCCGTCCTCTGCCAGGGCGAGGACTCGACGGCCAACCTCGTCGCGACGTTCGCCGCCGACGAGGAGACGACCCTCGTGGGCACCCTGTCGCTGTGGCAGGGCGTCGACGTCCCGGGACGGACCCTGTCGCTGGTCGTGATCGACCGCATCCCGTTCCCCCGTCCAGATGATCCGCTGCTCTCGGCGCGTCAGCGTGCGG
>NZ_JAALDT010000051.1:0-11280 GCF_014144995.1 Dietzia sp. DQ11-71
CGGGGCCTTCCGGGCGGGGGCGTCGGTCGCGGACGCCTCGGCCGCCGGCGCCTGGGCACCGGTGTCCCCTGCCGGCGCGGCACCGGGCGCCGTCCCCGTGTCCTGCCCGCGGCTGGTGAACCAGTCGAGCAGCACCTGCCTGGTCACCCCGGACTGGGCGCTCTTGATCTCCACGCCGATCCCGGCCATGGCGGTCAGGAATTCCCTGCTGCTCATGCCCACGGCCCTGGCGGCCGCGTGCGCGCGCATCCTCTCGGGAAGCGCGTTGATGTCGTCGATTGTCAGGTTCGGATCCGACACGTGTCTCCTCCGGCCGGACTCCGGGCGCGATCACGTCACCGGATACCGGTGACCCACGCCGCCGCACGGGGTCGGGCGTCTTCTTGTCTGGGCCCCACCTGGGTGGGACGACGTCTTGTGGTCCGCGGCACCGGGACGAACCGGGCCACGGGTGGCGGGCGCCCGTTCCGGGGCGGACTGGTGGTCCACTCGCCAGGATGGGCTTCGACCATTCTCCCACACCCGCCGCCGAAACATCGTCGCCCGGCACCACCGAACGCAAACGCGCCCGCCGGGCCTCGGGGCCGACGGGCGCGCGCAGCTCGGTCACTGCGGGAGGACGGGGATCTACAGACCGGGGAACCAGAGCGCGATCTCACTGGCGGCGGACTCCTCGGAGTCCGAGCCGTGGACGAGGTTGAACTGGGTCTCGAGACCGAAGTCGCCACGGATGGAGCCGGGCGCGGCCTTCTCCACAGGGTCGGTGCCCCCGGCGAGCTGACGCCACGCGGCGATCGCCCGGGGGCCCTCGAGCACGCCGGCGACGACCGGACCGGAGGTGATGAACTCGAGCAGGTCCCCGTAGAACGGACGCTCGGAGTGCTCGGCGTAGTGCTCGGCCGCCGTCTCCCGGGACACCTGACGCATGTCCATGGCGACGATCTTGAGGCCCTTGGCCTCGATACGGGCCAGGATGGTCCCGGTCAGCGCGCGCTCGACACCGTCGGGCTTGATGAGGAAGAAAGTTCTCTCGGTCACGAGGGCGATCCTACAAGCCCGGTGTCCACGCCGACCGTCCGGAGCCGTCAGTCGTGCTGGCTGGGCAGATAGCCGCCGGCCATCCGGCGGGTCAGGTCCCGGCGCAGGTACAGGATGTACGCCCAGACCGCGGCGAACATGAGCCCGCAGACCCCCATCGACCAGTGCACGGCCCAGCCGGCGACGGCCAGACCCGCGAGCGTGAGGTTCAGCGGGATCGCCCAGGGCTTGCGCTGGAGTCCACTGGCCACGAGCATCGCGACTGCGAGGAGGCTGACGAACCACACCTTCCACGGTTGGAAGTGGGCGCCGCCGTCGAGCCGGGCGATGACCGTCAGCACCAGACCGATCACGATCGCCTCGAGCACGAGGGTGCCGGCCATGATGCCCCGCAGCCCCTTCCACGGGTCCACCGAGGGCTCGTGCGCGGCGCCCCGGGGGCCGGGGGTCGGGTCGGTCACTGTGCGTCCTTTCCGAACAGGCTGCGGGCGGCCCCGGCGGTCACCACGGAACCCGTGATGAGCACGCCGACGCCCGAGACGTCGTCGTCCGCGGTCGGATCCGGGACCCCGACCAGGTCGAGGGCCGCGCTGACCGCGTCGGGCAGGGTGTCCACCACGTGGACGCGCTGGGCGGTGAACCGTTCCTCGGCGATGCGTGCGAGGTCGCCCGGGTCCATCGCGCGCGATGAGGCGGCCCGGGTGACGACGACCTCCTCCACCACCGGCTCGAGTGCGGCGAGAAACGCGTCGGCATCTTTGCCGTCGAGCATCGCGACCACGGCGACCAGCCGCTTGAAGTCGAACTCCGAGGTGACAGCCTCGGCGAGTGCGCGTCCGCCGTGTCCGTTGTGGGCGGCGTCCACCAGGACGGTGGGGCTGGAGCTGAGCCGCTCGAGGCGCCCGGGATTGTCGACCGCCGCGAAGCCGGCACGGATGAGTTCCGGGTCCAGGGCCCTGTCCGGGCCCGCGCCGAAGAACGCCTCGACGGCCGCGAGCGCGGTCGCGGCGTTCTCGGCCTGGTGCTCCCCGAACAGCGGGAGGAACACCTCGGGGTACTCGCCCCCGAGGCCTCGCAGGGTGAGTTGCTGGCCACCGACGGCGACCCGTCGCTCGACGACGTCGAACTCCGAACCGAGGCGGGCGACGACCGCGCCCACCTCCACGGCGCGACGCAGCAGGACGTCCATGGCCTCGGGCTCCTGGCGTCCGATCACGGCGATCGGGTCCCGCGGCAGCAGGTCGTCCTCCGGGCCCGGCTGGATGATCCCGGCCTTCTCCCCCGCGATCGTCGCGAGGTCCTCGCCCAGGTAGTCGGTGTGGTCCAGGCCGACGGGGGTGATCACGGCGACGGCGGGCCGGACCACGTTCGTGGCGTCCCACGTCCCGCCCATCCCCGTCTCCACGACCGCCACCTCGACCGGTGCGTCGGCGAACGCGGCGAACGCCATCGCGGTCAGCACCTCGAAGTAGCTCATCCGTGGGCCGCCGGCCTCCTCGGACCGCTGGTCGACGAGCTCGAGATAGGGCTGGAGTTCGCGGTAGGTGTCCACGAAGGTGCGGGCGGTGACCGGCTCCCCGTCGAGCGCGATGCGCTCGGTGACGCTCTGCAGGTGGGGGCTGGAGTTGCGTCCGGTGCGCTGGTGCAGGGCCCGCAGCAGCGCGTCGACCATCCGCGTGACCGATGTCTTGCCGTTGGTGCCCGCCACGTGGACCACGGGGTACGCGTGCTGCGGATCGCCGAGCACGGACATCAGCTCGGCGATCCGGTCCAGGCTCGGCTCGAGGCGGGACTCCGGCCAGCGGGTCGTCAGTTCCTCCTCGACCGCGGCCAGGTCGGCCGCGTCGGCCTGCCATTCGGGGCTGCCGACCTCGGGGACCGGGCGCGGCGGCAGGTGATCGTCGCCGTCGCCGTCCTCGTCACCCGGGATCGGACCACCGAGCGGGACGCCCGAGACGAGGCCGTCCTCGCCGAGCATCTCGGCGACGTCCTCCTCGGTCGGGGTGTCCCACCCCTCGCTCGGGTCGTGCGGTGGGAGCCACTGTCGATCGCTCACGCGGGGTCACTTCCTGCCGGCATCGACTCGAGCCGGGCGGTGATCCGGGAGACCTCGGCCTCGGCGAGGTCGCGGCGACCGCGGATCTTGTCGACGACGTGGTCGGGCGCCTTGCCCAGGAACGCCTCGTTGCCGAGTTTGGCACCGGTGGTCTCGAGTTCCTTGCGGGCGGCGGCGAGATCCTTCTCCAACCTGCGTCGCTCGGCGGCGAGGTCGATCGTCCCGGAGGTGTCGATCTCCACGTCTACCGTCGACAACCCGAGCCGGACCTCGAGCGAGGCCGTGGCGGTGAAGTCCTCGGCGGCCGGGGTCAGCCGGGCGAGCGCGCACACCTGGGCGAGCAGGTCCACCGGCAGGTCGGCGGCGTCCACGCCGGAGATCCGTGCCGGCACCCGCTGACCGGGCTTGAGGCCCTGGTCGGAGCGGAACCGCCGGATCTCGGTGACGAGGGTCTGGGCGTCGGCCACGCGGCGGACCGGCCCCGTGGCGTCATCGGCCGGCGCCACGTCGGTGGGCCAGTCCGCGACCACCACGGACTCCCGTTCGGTCAGTGCGGTCCACAGCGTCTCCGTGACGAACGGGATCACCGGGTGCAGCATCCGCATGAGGACGTCCAACACGTGTCCGAGGACGAGTCTCGTGTTCTCGGCTCGCTCGGAGGCGCGCGCGTCGTCGTCCGAACCGAACTGGACCTTCGCGAGCTCGAGGTACCAGTCGCACACCTCGTCCCAGGCGAAGTGGTACAGGGCCTCGCATGCCTTGGAGAACTCGTAGCGGTCCAACGCGTCGTCGACGCCCACCCGCACCTCCCCGAGCCGGTGCAGGATCCACCGGTCGGCATCGGTGAGCGCGGATGCGGCGGGCAGTTCGCCCACCTTCGCCCCGTTCATCAGCGCGAAGCGGGTGGCGTTGAACAGCTTGGTGGCGAAATTGCGGGACGCCTGGGCGGCGTCGTCCCCGACCGACAGGTCGCCGCCCGGGTTGGCCCCGCGGGCCAGGGTGAAGCGCAGGGCGTCGGCGCCGAAGCGGTCCACCCAGTCGAGCGGGTCGATGCCGTTGCCCTTGGACTTGGACATCTTCTGGCCGTGCTCGTCGCGCACGAGGCCGTGGAGGAAGACGTCGGTGAACGGAACCTTCCCCGGAGCGGCCTTGTCGCCTGTGAGGGTCCGGCCCACGAAGGTGCCGAACATCATCATCCGTGCCACCCAGAAGAAGAGGATGTCGTACCCGGTGACCAGGACGGACGTGGGGTAGAACCGCTCGAGGTCGGCGGTGCGCCCGGGCCAGCCCATGGTGGAGAACGGCCACAGTCCGGACGAGAACCACGTGTCGAGCACGTCGGTGTCCTGCGTGTACCCGGCGGGCGGCTCCTCGCCGGGTCCCACGCAGACCACGTCGCCGTCGGGGCCGTACCAGATCGGGATGCGGTGACCCCACCACAGCTGACGGGAGATGCACCAGTCGTGCATGTCGTCGACCCAGTCGAACCAGCGCGGTTCCTGGCTCGTCGGGTGGATCACCGTGTCACCGTCGCGCACGGCGTCCCCGGCCATCCTCGCCAGCTCCTCGACCCGCACCCACCACTGGAGCGACAGCCGCGGCTCGATCGGCTCTCCGGACCGTTCGGAGTGGCCCACCGAGTGCAGATACGGACGCACCTCCTTGACGATGCGCCCCTGCTCGGCGAGGTCCTCCCGGACGGCCTTGCGGGCGTCGAAACGGTCCATGCCGTCGTAGCGGGTCCCGGTCCCGGTGATGTGGCCGGTGGCGTCCATGATCGTGGGCATCTCGAGGCCGTGACGCTGGCCGATCGCGAAGTCGTTGGGGTCGTGCGCGGGCGTGACCTTCACCGCGCCGGTCCCGAACTCGGGATCGACGTAGTCGTCCGCGACCACGCGCATGGTCCACCCCTCACGGAACGGGTGCGGAATCTCGGTGCCCACCAGGTGCGCGTAGCGCTCGTCGGAGGGATGGACGGCGATCGCGGTGTCACCGAGCATCGTCTCGAGCCGGGTCGTGGCCACGACCAGGTGCGGCTCGGAGTCGTCCATCGAGCCGTAGCGGAAGCTCACCAGCTCGCCCTCGACGTCCGCGTACTTGACCTCGATGTCCGAGATCGCGGTCTGCAGGGTGGGCGACCAGTTGACCAGTCGCTCGGCGCGGTAGATCAGACCGCTGTCGTAGAGCTCCTTGAAGATGGTCTGCACCGAGCGCGACAGTCCGTCGTCGAGGGTGAACCGCTCACGCGACCAGTCGACACCGTCGCCGAGGCGACGCATCTGCTCCCCGATGGTCCCACCGGACTCGCGCTTCCATTCCCAGACCTTCTCGATGAACGCCTCGCGGCCGATCTCGTGGCGGTCGATCCCCTCGTCGCGGAGCTTGCGGTCCACGAGGGTCTGCGTGGCGATCCCGGCATGGTCCATGCCGGGCAGCCACAGGACCTCGAAGCCCTGCATGCGCTTGCGCCGCGTGAGCACGTCCATGAGGGTGTGGTCGAGCGCGTGGCCCATGTGCAGGCTGCCCGTGACGTTGGGCGGCGGCAACACCACCGAGTAGGCGGGCTTGTCGCTGGACGGGTCGGCCTCGAAGTAGCCGGCCTCCACCCAGCGCTGGTACAGCCCGCCTTCCACCTCACCTGGGTTCCAGGAGGCGGGCAGGGCGTCCGCGCGGTCGGTGTTCGGGGAGGCAGAAGCTGGAGTCGTCACCCGACCATCCTAGGCCGTGGACGCCGGGGCCCGGCACACGCCGTCAGCCCCGGTGCACCCGAGGTCAGTCGGCCAGTCCCAGTCCGTGAACGGCGTCACGCTCCGAGACCAGTTCCGCCACCGACGCGTCGATGCGGGCTCGTTGGAAGTCCCCGATCGCCAGTCCTTCGACGACCTCCCACTCCGCGCCGCGGCTGCGGCAGGGCAACCCCGTCACCACACCCGGCACGGTCCCGTACTGCCCCTCCGACGGCAGTGCGACCGTGGTCCAGCTCTCCCCACTGGTGCCGTGCACCCAGTCGCGCATCTGGTCGACCGCCGCGCCGGCGGCCGAGGCGGCCGACGACGATCCGCGCACCGAGATGATCTCGGCTCCCCGGTTCGCGACCCGCGGGATGAACGTGTCGGCCAACCACTCCTCGTCGAGCCCGGAAGTGACCGGCTCGCCCCGTCGCGTCAGGTACGACACGTCGGGGAACTGGGTGGCCGAGTGGTTGCCCCAGACCACCACCCCGTCCAGGTCGGCGACCGGCGCTCCCAGCCGGGTGGCGAGCTGGCTGAGCGCGCGGTTGTGGTCGAGCCGCATCAGGGCGGTGAAGCGACCGGCGGGGACGTCGGGCGCGTGTCGGTGGGCGATGTAGGCGTTGGTGTTGGCGGGGTTGCCCACCACCACCACCCGCACGTCGTCAGCGGCGTGGGCGTTGATGGCGCGGCCCTGTTCCCGGAAGATCGCCCCGTTGGCGGTGAGCAGGTCGGCGCGCTCCATCCCCTTGCCGCGCGGCCTGGCGCCCACCAGGAATGCCGCGTTGGCGCCGTCGAACGCGGTGTCCACGTCGTCGGTGATCTCGATCGACTCGACCAGCGGGAGCGCGCAGTCCTCGATCTCCATCGCGACGCCCTCCGCCGCGACCACGGCCGACGGGATGTCGAGCAGCCGCAGGCGGACCGGGGTCCCGGGCCCGAACACCAGCCCGGAGGCGAGACGGAACAGCAACGAGTAGGCGATCTTTCCGGCGGCGCCGGTGACGGTCACGGTGGCCGGGGTGGCGGTGACCGGGGTGGAGGTGCTCATGTGGGGCGGACCTTCCGGAGACGACGACGGGGTTTGTTCCCACAGTAGTGAGAAACCGACCCCGCCTCCCGCCTCCGCGGGCGGTGTACACCTGACGTCCACCCGAGCGTCGACTCAGGCGTGGATCTCGGCGCCCGTCTTCCGGCGGACCTCGTCGATCGTCACGCCCGGCGCCAGTTCGACGAGCCGGAAGCCCTCCGGCTCGATGTCGAGGACGCACAGGTCGGTGACGACCCGCTGGACGCAGCCCTTGCCCGTGTACGGGAGCGTGTTCTCCTGCATGAGCTTGAGGTCGCCCTTGCGGGTGACGTGGTCCATCATCACGATCACGCAGTCGGCGCCGTGGACGAGGTCCATCGCACCGCCCATGCCCTTGACCATGGCGCCGGGGACCATCCAGTTGGACAGGTCGCCGGACTGCGAGACCTGCATAGCGCCGAGGACGGCGACGTCGACGTGACCGCCGCGGATCATGGCGAAGGACTCCGACGACGAGAAGAACGCCGCCCCCGCCTCGGCGGTGATGGTCTCCTTGCCTGCGTTGATCATCTCGGGGTCGAGCTCGTCGTCCGTCGGGTACGGCCCGACGCCGAGGATGCCGTTCTCCGAGTGGAGGGTCACCTGCACACTCTCGGGAAGACAACCGGGGATGAGGGTGGGCATACCGATACCGAGGTTGACGTACTGGCCGTCGGTGAAATCCGCGGCGATGCGGGCCGCCATCTGCTCGTGGGTCCAGCTCATGGCTCAGGCCTCCCTGGTGGTGCGGATCTCGACGCCGGTCTCCTGGCGGCCGACCTCGACGATCCGTTGGACGAAGATGCCGGGGATGTGGACGTTGGCCGGGTCGATCCCGCCCGGCTCGACGACCTCCTCGGCCTGCACGATCGTGATCCGACCGGCCATGGCCACGTCCGGGTTGAAGTTGCGGGCCGTCCCACGGAACTGCAGGTTGCCCATGGTGTCGGCCCTGTGAGCGTGGACCAGAGCGAAGTCGGTGACGATCCCGCGCTCGAGGACGTACTGTTCGCCGTCGAAGACCCGGACCTCCTTGGGCTCGGACGCCTTGGCGACGCCCCCCTCGCCGTCATAACGCAGCGGCAGGCCCCCGTCGGCGACCATCGTGCCGACGCCGGCCGGGGTGTAGAAGGCGGGGATGCCGGCGCCTCCGGCCCGCATGCGCTCGGCGAGCGTGCCCTGCGGCGTGAGCTCCACCTCGAGCTCGCCGGAGAGGTACTGGCGGGCGAACTCCTTGTTGGCGCCGACATACGAGGCCGTGGTCCGGGTGATCCGGTGCGATTCCAGAAGCTTGCCCAGGCCGAAACCGTCGGTGCCGCAGTTGTTGCTCACCGTGCTCAGGTCGGTGGCGCCCTGCTCGAGGAGCGCGTCGATGAGGACGGCGGGGATGCCGACCAGACCGAACCCGCCCACGGCCAGGGAGGCGCCGTCCGGGATGTCCGCGACCGCGTCCGCGGCCGACGAGAAGATCTTGTTGGTCATGTCACGAACCCTATCCGGTGTTCGCATCTTGTACAAGTGTTCGCCCTTCGCACGATGTGCGGGTATCGTGGGTCACGTACCGACGTGGAGCGCCTGCGCCCGAGCGCACCACACACCACGCAACGCACCGCCCGCGACCAGACGCACGAGAGGACCGACACCATGCCCGCCACCCTGTCCCACGAGGTCAGCGGACCCCGGTCCGCCGACACCCCCGTCCTCGTCCTCCTCGGATCACTCGGGTCCGACCGTTCGATGTGGGACGCGCAGGTCCGGGACCTGTCCCGCGACCACACCGTGGTCGCGGTGGACCACCGGGGCCACGGCACGTCCGAGGTCGTCCCCGGGCCGTGCACGATCGCCGACCTGGCCGCCGACGTTCTGGCCCTGCTCGACTCGCTCGACGTGGACCGGTTCCACGTGGCCGGACTCTCGCTCGGTGGCGCGGTGGCCCAGTGGCTCGCCGTCCACGAACCCACCCGCGTTCTCTCCACCGCCCTCCTGTGCACCGCCGCGAGATTCGGTGAACCGTCCGGCTGGGCCGATCGCGCCGCCGCGGTCCGCGAGGGCGGGACGGCCGCGGTCGCCGATGCCGTCGTCGCACGGTGGATCACCGCCGCGCGGGCCGAGGCCGAGCCCGAGCTGGTCGCCGGGCTCCGCGAGATGGTCCTGGGCACCCCGGCCGAGGGATACGCCTCCTGCTGCGACGCGCTGGCCGGCTGGGACAACCGCGCCGAGCTGGGTCGGATCTCCTGCCCCACCCTCGTGCTCGCGGGGGAAGAAGACCCCTCCACTCCCCCGGAGGTACTGCGCGAGATCGCCGACGGGGTGCCCGGAGCGGACTTCGTCGTCGTCTCCCCGGCGGCCCACGTGCCCACCGTCGAGATCCCTGACCGCATCACCGACGCGCTCCGCCGACACCTCGACGCCGCACGGAACACGGGCGCGGCGTGACCCGCCCCGACGTGGTGTCGACCCCGACCGGGTCCGTGGACGACGGCGGGGACCGCCCGGCCTCCCCCGACTTCGTCCAGTCGCTCGCGCGCGGCCTGGCGGTCATCCGGGCATTCGACGCCCGCCAGCCACGCCAGACCCTCAGTGATGTCGCGCGCAACACCGGACTGACCCGGGCGACCGCCCGCCGCTTCCTCCACACCCTCGTCGAACTGGGCTACGTGGACACGGCCGACTCTGTCTTCTGGCTCACCCCCCGTGTCCTGGACCTCGGGTACAGCTACCTGTCGGCGCTCCCGCTGACCGATCTCGCCCAACCGCACCTGGAGAAGCTCAGCTCGCGACTCGGCGAATCCTCGTCCGTGGCGGTGCTCGACGGCCCCGACATCGTCTACGTGGGGCGCGTCCAGGTGCGTCGCATCATGACCATCGGCATCACCATCGGAACCCGGTTCCCCGCCTACGCCACGTCGATGGGGCGGGTCCTGCTCGCCTCGCTCCCCGCCGAGGACCTCGACGCCTACCTCGACGCGACGGACCTGCGGGCGCTCACCCCCCACGGCCTCGCCGACGAGGCCGCGCTCCGCGCGGAGCTGTCGCGGGTGGCAGAGCGCGGGTGGTGCGTCGTCGACCAGGAACTCGAGCCCGGCCTGCGCTCGGTGGCCGCCCCGGTCCACGACCGCCACGGCGCGGTCAGCGCCGCCCTCAACGTCTCCACCCACGCCGCCCGCTACTCCCCCGACCAGCTCACAGGCGAGGTCATCCCCGAACTGCTGGCCACCGCCCGCGCACTGTCGGCCGACCTCGCCATCGTCAACCGCTGAACCCGAACGAAGGAACCCCATGCGTGACGTCGTCATCTGCCAACCCCTGCGCACCCCCGTGGGACGCTTCGGCGGGGTGTTCCGCCACCTGGACGCGAACACCCTGGCCACCGGCCTGCTCACCGCACTCGTCGAGCGCACCGGCCTGACCGGAGCCGACGTCGACGACGTGGTGCTGGGACAGGGCTCCCCGAACGGCGAGGGACCCGCCATCGGCCGCATCGCCGCACTCGACTCCCCCCTGGGGATCGACGTGCCGGGCATGCAACTCGACCGGCGTTGCGGCTCCGGACTCCAGGCGATCATCACCGGCGCACTCCAGGTCGCCTCCGGCGGCATGGACCTCGTGGTCGCCGGCGGCGTCGAGTCGATGAGCCAGGTGGAGTTCTACGCCTCCCCGAGCCCCCGCTGGGGCATCCGCGGCGACGGGATCTCACTGGTCGACCGTCTCGGCCGGGCCCGCACCACCGTCGGCGGACGCTCACACATCATCGACGGCGGGATGATCGAGACCGCCGAGAACCTCCGTCGTGAGTACGGCATCAGCCGGGACGAGCAGGACCGGTTGGCCGTGCAGTCCCACCAGCGGGCCGTAGCGGCGCAGGAGTCCGGGGCGTTCGCCGAGGAGATCGTCCCGGTGACCGTTCCGCAGCGCAAGGGTGACGACCTCGTCGTCGACACCGACGAGCATCCCCGTGCCGACAGTTCCGTCGAGGCGCTGGCGCGCCTGCGGCCCATCATGGGCCGCACCGACCCGGAGGCCACCGTGACCGCCGGGAACGCCTCCGGCCAGAACGACGGTGCCGCGATGTGCGTCGTCACCACCGCGGACAGGGCCGCCGCCCTCGGACTGACCCCCCTGGTCCGCCTCGCCTCGTGGGCCGTCGCGGGTGTGGCACCGGAGACGATGGGCATCGGGCCGGTCCCCGCCACCGCCAAGGCGCTCGACCGACTCGGCCTCACGCTCGCCGACATGGATGTCATCGAGCTCAACGAGGCGTTCGCCGCGCAGGCCCTGTCCGTGATGCGCGAGTGGGACATCGACCCCACCTCCGAGCACCTCAACCCGCACGGCTCCGGCATCTCCCTGGGCCACCCCGTCGGCGCCACCGGGGCGCGCATGCTGGC
>NZ_JAALDT010000518.1:0-4221 GCF_014144995.1 Dietzia sp. DQ11-71
CGCGCCACGTCCCGCGGCACGTCGTGGACCATCCGCGACAGGACGGGCGGCTCGGCCAGGCCACTGGCCTCGATGACCGCGAGGTCCAGGCCCAGCTCGGGACCCGCGAGCCGGGTGAGGGTCTCGCCGAGCTCACCGGCGTCGACCTCGCAGCACACGCAGCCGTTGGCGAGCGAGACCATGGAGTCCACCCGCCCGGCGACGGCGGTGGCGTCCACGTCGATCTCGCCGAAGTCGTTGACGATCGCGGCGATGCGCAGCCCCGGCGCGCCGGACAGCAGGTGGTTGAGCAGGGTGGTCTTGCCCGCGCCCAGGTACCCGGTGAGGACGAGCACGGGCAGGGGCTCACCGGGGGCGCGGTGCGCGTCGTGCGTCCCGCCACCGCCCCCGGCGAGGTGCCCGTGCCTCAGTCCGTCGTTCAGCGACGCCACTCGGGCTTCCGCTTCTCCGCGAACGCGGACATGCCCTCCGTCTGGTCCTCCGTGGCGAACAGCGCGTAGAAGGCGTTCTGCTCGGCGAGCAGGCCCTCCTCGAGGGTGGTCTCGAAGGAACGGTTGACCGCCTGCTTGGCGACGATGGCCGTGGTCTTGCTCATGGAGGCGATCGTGGTGGCGACCTTCATGGTCTCGTCGAGCAGCTCGGCCGCGGGGACGACGCGCGCGACCAGGCCGGAGCGCTCGGCCTCGTCGGCGTCCATCTGGCGGCCGGTCAGGCACAGGTCCATGGCCTTGGCCTTGCCCACCGCACGGGTGAGGCGCTGCGAACCGCCCATGCCGGGGATGACGCCGAGGGTGATCTCGGGCTGGCCGAACTTGGCGTTGTCGCCGGCGATGATCATGTCGCACATCATCGCCAGCTCGCAGCCGCCGCCCAGGGCGAAACCGGACACGGCGGCGATGATCGGCGTGCGCGCGGCGGTGAGGCGCTTCCAGTCGTGGAAGAACCGCTCGAGGTAGATGCCCGGGTAGTTCTTGTCCTTCATCTCCTTGATGTCGGCGCCGGCCGCGAAGGCCTTCTCCGACCCGGTGATGACGATGCACCCGACCCCGGGATCGCCGTCCAACGCCTCGACGGCCTCGACGACCTCCTTCTCCATGCCGCTGGACAGCGCGTTGAGCGCCTTGGGGCGGTTGAGCGTGATGGTCGCGACCCGGTCGGTCTGCTCGACCAGGATGTTCTCGAACTGCTTCTCCGTCACGGACATGCGTGTCTCCAGTCTGTCGTCGTCAGGTGCCTGTGCGCCATTACTTGGAAGTCCTTGTAATAGCTCCGGGGCCGATGCTAGCCGGTCACCGCGCGAGCGGCCCACCGTTCCACAGTCCCGACCGTACGGCCTCGTCGTGGGTGACGGTCGCCTCGCGCGCCTCGGGCACGAGCGGGGTGTACCGCACGAGCGATCCCCAGTCGCGGTCCCAGTCGTGTTCGAGGTAGGTCGGCACCGTCTCGCCCTCGAGCAGCAACTCGATGAACCCGATGGGGCCACCGCCGTCCCACGCCTGCCACGTGTTGGTGGAGCTCACGGCCAGTCCCCGATCGGGCAGGACGCGGTACTCGGGCAGTTCGTGGACGCCGGCGTACTCGTCGAACGGGCGCAGGCACGGGGTGTGGAACGCGACCGCCCAGTCCGGCAGCACCGGCCTCGAGTCGCCGACCAGTTGCTGCATGGTGACCAGCTCCGGCATGCGCGGCGGGGTGAACGCGATCCACCGCGACGGGTCCGGGTCGAGGTCGCGGACGACCAACCGGATGGCCGTGGCGTCGTCGGGCAGGGTGTCCGTCGGTACGCGCAGGTTGCGCCAGGACGGAGCCGGCCCGATGTCGATCGGCAGGACCGAGCCCGCCACCTCGAACTCCCCGCCACCGGTGGAGTACTCGACGAGCACCGCGTCGGGAGCGAAGGACCCGGCCACGCCGATCGTGACGAGCGGGTCCTCCCTCTTCCGGTCGTTCTCCCCCGCCCCCTCGGGGAGCCGGTACCAGTCGGTGGTCGTCTCCGCGTTGAACTGCGCACCCGACTGGTGGCTGCCGAGGACCGGCACGCGGGCGGGGTCGAGTCCGAACGGCAGGACTGCGTGGCTGCCGTTGATGCCCTCCCCGATGCGCACGCCGCCCTCGGTGCCGGCGGTGGTCGACTTGGTGTCGGAGCCCTCGCCGGTGCCGGGGGTGTCGGTATCGGCCGCCTGCGTGGCGGTGAGGTCGGTCGGGATCCCGTCGGGGTCGAACACGACCGCCTCGCCGCCGGCCTCGAGCTGGTCCCGGGGCTCGCCGACGGGGGCGAGCAGGCCGGCGTTGGCGTCGGGCTCGGCGAGCACGACATCGGCGATGCCGCACGGCTCGCCGGAGAGAGCGCGGAGGTTCTGCAGGCCCACCGAGTACGCGGGGTACTGGTTGCGGACCGCTGCGGCCATGGAGGCGACGATGACGACGACGACGAGGGCCGCGGCCAGCCCGAGTGGGGCGTGGGAGACCTCACGGGCGAACCGGAGCAGGGGGCCGCGGTCGCCACCGTCCCGCTCCTGCCCGGTGCGCGTCATGAACGGCTCCCGGTAGTGCAGGACCAGGGCGGCGAGGAGTGCCACGAGCATCAGCCCGAGGAACACGGAGTACAGGGTGATCCCGGCGATGGTGGGCTGGGTGCCGCCCCACGGGATGCCGTAGATGGAGATGTACCACCAACCGTTGGTGGAGGTGAAGCTCAGCGCCAGGACGAACAGGACGCCGGCGAGGAAGAGCATGCGGTTGCGCAGCGACCTGGTCGCCGCCGGGAGGACCGCCATGGTCACCAGCGCCGCCAGCGCCGCGCCGATGGTGGCGAAGGCGCCGAAGTGGTGGGTCCACTTGGTGGGGTTGAGCGCCATGAACGCGATCGAGATGGCCGCCAATCCCACGATGCGGCGGGCGGGGCCCACGGACACCCCGGGGATCCGGCCCTTACGGAACAGGATCGCGGCGCAGGTGATGAGGGACAGGAGCATGGCGAGTACACCGAAACGGCGGGCCAGCGAGCCGTCCGGGGTGGGGTTCATCAGCCATTCGTAGCGCCACACCTCCTCGTACCAGCTGCCCGAGGGGCCGACATCCCCGAGCAGCGCCGACGACTGCAGCGTGGTGACCAGCGGCTGGTCGAGGAAGATGAGGTGCAGCACGCCCAGTCCGGCGGCCAGCAGCGGCGCGACGGTCGGTACCCAGCCGTCGCGCTTCGCGCGCCGGATGACGAGCAGCAGTAGTGGCCTGGACGCGGCGATGATGACCGCGATGCAGAACGTTCCCGTGGGCGCTGCGGACAGGGTGAGCCCACCGATGATGAACCCGGTCGCCGCGGGTAGCAGCCGTCCCGTCGCGAGTGCCCGCTCGAGCGAGACCCAGGTGGCCAGGACACCGAAGGCGATGATCGGTTCGGGCCGGAGGCCGTTGTTGTAGGTGAGCCAGAACGCGAGGAAGACCGCGGCGGTGCTCCACCGCACGGCCGCGGCGCGGCGGGCGGCGATGCCGAGCCTCGGGATGACCTCCCGGGACAGCAGGATCCACGAGGCGATGCCGAGCAGCAGCGCGGGCAGTCGGAGCCAGACGCTGCCCAGCGAGATGGCGCTCATCGCTGTGTAGAGGTAGTACGGCATGCCGAACGGCGCGTACGGGGCCCCGTAGTAGCGGAACACCTCGGGCATGTAGCCGCTGGAGACGGCAGCGCGCGCCTCGGTGAGGATGTAGCCGTCGTCGGCGGTGTTGGCCCCGATGACGTGCCACACCAGGAGCGTCGCCACGACCAGCAGGTCCAGCGGACGCGGTTTCCACCAGCCCGGTGGGAGGATGCGTCGCGCGGTCCGCCCGTCCCGCAGGTCGAGCCGGTGCAACGCGACGAGTGCCACGAGGATCGCGAGGATGCCCACGACGATCGCGATCTGCTTGATGGCGGTCGCCTGCGTGGTGTAGCGCGAGTCGACCGTGATGTCGACGGCCATGCCCTCCGGTGCCGCGCCCTCCAGGTCGGTGAACACCCCGACCACCTGTGGACGGAGGTCCGCGTCGATCCGGCCCCCGACGCCCTGCCCGTCGATCTCCAGGCCGACGAACTCGGCACCGATCGAGCCGGAGTCGGCCGTGACGCGGATCGTGGAGCACGCGCCGGGCGCGGCGACCGCGTCGGTGGGCGCGGAGGCGACGAGCGCGTTGCGGCTGCGGACCTCCACGTCGGGGCCGGCCACGGACACCATGAGCGCGCGG
>NZ_JAALDT010000519.1:0-1195 GCF_014144995.1 Dietzia sp. DQ11-71
GAGCAGCCCGCCGACCTGTCCGAGGTGCCCGGCGGCCTCGGTCCCGATCCCCCCGGCGGTGGCCCGCGCGGTGGTGCGGCCCTGCAGGTTGGGCTGGCCGCGGCGCTGGTCGTCCCCGTCCGCCAGGTCGTCGTGGACGAGAAACGCCTCGTGCAGCAACTCCAGTGCCTGGCCCGCGGCGGCCCGCACGGCCTCGTCGGTGCCCCCGGAGGTGGTGTACACGGCGTCGAAGAGCGCGGAGCGCATCCCCTTGCCGGAGCGGGTGGTCCGCCCGAGGTCATCGGCCCACTCGTCCACTGCGGAACCCAGGCCCGCCGGCAGGTCGCCGGTCGTCATCCGATGTGCGGCGGTCATCGAAAGGAGTGTCATGTCCTGTGGTTCGGAGCCGGGGCCGTCGTGGATACGTCTCACCTCGATTCTTCTCGACGAGATGCGGCGTGACAGGTCGTGGGGTCGTGACACTGGGGACCGCGCGTGTTCACATTTTCACGGATTCCCGGGCGACAGGTCCCGAAATGCACGAAGACCCCCGCTTGTGGCAGGGGTCTCGCGTGCCAGATGATGGATTCGAACCAACGTAGGCTAAGCCGACGGATTTACAATCCGCTCCCTTTGGCCGCTCGGGCAATCTGGCGTGCACCTCAAGGGCGCTACGACACGATACAACGGCTGTGACCCCTGGTGCCAAATCGGGGTGCTCAGGGGTGGTGCGGCGGCGGTCTCCCGGGCCCGCCCGTGGCCGCCTCGGGCCCCGGCCGTGGCGGGTAGCCTGGCCGGGACATCCCCCAACGACAGGAGTACGTCCATGGCCTCGGAGTCCTCGTTCGACATCGTCTCGGAGTTCGACCGCCAGGAGGTGGACAACGCCCTGAACCAGGCCGCCAAGGAGCTGGGCACCCGCTACGACTTCCGCGGGACCGATGCGAGCATCGAGTGGAAGGGCGAGGACGCGGTGGAGATCGTCGCGAACTCCGAGGACCGGGTGCTGGCCGCCAAGGACGTCTTCGTGGAGAAGTTGGTGCGCCGCGGGCTGAGCATGAAGGCGCTCGAGGTGGGCGACCCGATGCCGTCGGGCAAGTCGTTCCGCCTGGTCGGCTCGCTCAAGCAGGGCATCGACAAGGAGAACGCCAAGAAGATCACCAAGCTGCTGCGCGACGAGGGCCCCAAGGGCGTCAAGGCGCAGATCCAGGGCGAG
>NZ_JAALDT010000520.1:0-1183 GCF_014144995.1 Dietzia sp. DQ11-71
TTCGAGTACTTCGGCGGCGCGGCGCAGGTGATCGTCCCGGACAACGCCTCGACGGCGTCGACCCAGATCGCCCGCGGTGACCGGGCCCGCGAGGTCAACCGTGAGTACCGGGACTTCCTCGAGTACCACCAGACCGCCGCCGTGCCCACTCGGCCGGTGCACCCGACGGACAAGGGCAACGTCGAGGCCGGGGTGAAGGTGGTGACGAACTGGGTGATCGGACGGCTGGCCGATCGGCGGTTCGCTAGCCTGGATGATGCGAACGAGGCGATCGCCGCCGAGGTCGAGGCGATCAACGACCGGACCCCGTTCCGCGGCCAGAAGACCAGCCGCCGGGAGCTGTTCACCGAGCACGAGCAGTCGGAACTGTTCGACCTTCCCGAGGCCCGCTGGCAGCCAGTCATCTGGAAGAAGTCCAAGGTCAACAGGGATTACCACGTGGAGATCGCCACGGTGAAGTACTCGGTGCCCCACACCTTCGCCGGCCAGCACGTCGATGTGAAGATCACCGGTCCCACGCTCACGGTCATGGCTGGCGGGGAGGTCATCGCCTCCCATGCCGTCTCCGGTAGGCGGCACGCCTTCGTCACCGATCCCGACCATGTTCCCGCGCAGCATCTGCAGTCATCGGACCTGTGGTCGCGGGCGTATTTCGTGCGCCAGGCCCACAAGATCGGACCGCACACCGTGGCCGCGATCAGTGAGGTCCTGGATCGCCAGCGGATCGAGGCTCAGGGCTACCGTTCGTGCCAGAACATCCTCGCCCTGGCCCGCGGGGACAACAAGATGCTGCTCGAGCGGGCCTGTGGCCAACTCGTCTCCGAGACCTCCCGCCGGGCGATCAGCTACACCGCCGTCAAGCAGCAGCTGGCGGCCCTGAGGACCCAGGCCGCCGCCCGGCCCACCACCACGCAGCCGGCGGTGGCGGCTACGACGGACCGGCTGGAGCCGCCGCCGGATCGGCGAGATACCACCGGGGCGCATCTGGCCGGGCCCGAGCAGTTCAGCCTCGCCGTCCTCACCGGAGGCCCGAGCAGCGGCACTGCGGGGCAGGAGGAGCTGCAGTGACTGATCGTCATCTCACCGACGCCGACATGCCGCTGTTCACGCAGCTGCGGATGACCGCGTTCGGCCAGACCGTCATTGACCTGGCCAACGATCCCGCCTGCGACGAGTGGACCTT
>NZ_JAALDT010000521.1:0-1975 GCF_014144995.1 Dietzia sp. DQ11-71
CCCGGCGGGTGGATCCCGCCGGGCGCGTCGCCGTCTCGCCCCGGTCAGTCGGTCGTGGCCGAGGCGGACGCCGACTGCTGCGCCTCGACGCGGGACCGCTCGGCCGACTGGAATGCGGCCGCCTCGTCCGCAGCCACCCGCTCGATGGCCTGGCGCGCGTAGACCCACTGCTTGGTGGAGGTCAGCTGCGACCGGTGGTCGCCGCCCATGTGCATGCCCCACGAGAACATGGTGGTGATCCGGTTCTTGAAGCCGATCAGGTAGGCGAGGTGGACCACCAGCCACATGACCCAGGCGATGAAGCCCGAGATCTCGATCGGTCCCATCTTCACGACTGCGCTGTAGCGCGACACCGTGGCCATGGACCCCTTGTCGAAGTACTTGAACGGCTTCCGCTCGGCTGGGGTCCGGCCCTTCTCCACCTCGGCCATGATCTGCTTGGCCGCATACTTGCCGCCCTGGATGGCGACCTGCGCGACACCGGGCAATCCGTCGAGGCTCATCATGTCGCCCACGACGAAGATCTCCGGGTGACCGGGCAGTGAGAGGTCCTTGTTGACCAGCACGCGCCCGGCACGGTCGATCTCCGCATCCGTCTGGTCGGCGAGTTGCTTGCCGAGCGGGCTGGCCTTGACGCCCGCGGACCAGATCTTGCACGAGGCGTCGATCCGGCGGACCGAATCGTCCGGGTCCTTGACCTCGATGCCCTGGTAGTCGACGTTGGTGACCATGGCGTTGAGCTGGATCTCGACGCCCATCTTCTCCAGCCGAGCGCGGGCCGCGTTGCCGAGGTTGTTTCCGAACGGGGGCAACACGGCCGGGGCGGCGTCGAGGAGGATCACGCGTGCGGACGCCGGATCGATGCGGCGGAAGCTGTCCTTCAGGGTGTGCTGGGCGAGCTCGGCGACCTGACCCGCCATCTCGACCCCGGTCGGGCCGGCCCCGACGATGATGAAGGTCAGCAGCCGGCGGCGCTCCTCCTCGTCGTCGATGACCTCGGCCTGCTCGAAGCAGCCGAGGATGCGGCTGCGCAACTCGAGCGCATCGTCGACGGTCTTCATCCCCGGCGCCCACCGCTCGAAGTGGTCGTTCCCGAAGTAGGACTGGTTGGCCCCCGCGGCGACGACCAGGCTGTCGTACTCGAGATCGAAGTCGATGTGTCCTGCCGAGGCGTGGATCCTCTTCCCGGCCACGTCGATCGTGTCGACATCACCCAGGACCACGGTGGCGTTCTTCTGATCCCTCAGGATGAGTCGCGTCGGCGGGGCGATCTCGCCCACGGAGAGGATGCCGGTGGCCACCTGGTATAGCAGGGGCTGGAACAGGTGGTGGCCGGTCCTGGCCACCAGGGTCACGTCGACGTCCGCTTTGGCGAGCTGCTGCGCGGCGAACAGACCGCCGAAGCCGGAGCCGACGATGACGACGCGGTGCCGGCGGCCGGCCGGTGCGGTGGCTGTGACCTGGTCGGTTGCGGGCTCGGTCATGGCGGCTCCTGATGAGGCTGGTGGGTTGAGGGGCTCGGTGGCCTCGTCGGTCTGGGGCCCGCGCGGGATGACGCCGGGCACGGGTCCCCAGGATAGTGCTCCGCCTGACCCCGTGCACAGGTAGCCGCACCGCACGCGGGTGGGTGGCCCCCCGCCGCGCCTGACCGGGCGGACGCGCAGGCGACGGTACCGTCCACCTGACGAGAGCCCCGGAGGGAGGGACAGGGTGGTCAGAGTCGAACCGCAGACCGTCGACCTCGAACGCTGGCCCGCGCTCGCGCCACCGTCCGGACCGGGGGGACAGCCCTCGGCGCTCGTCGCCCAGGCGCTCCGGCGGTCGGCGCGCGAGCTCGGGGTGCGGATCGACTACCCCGATTCGTCGGCGGCCGGAGAGTACGACGCCCCGGTGCGCGTGGTACTGCGCGAACCCGATCACTTCTGGGCCCGGCTGGCGGACGCTGGCGTGGTGGGGCTCGGCGAGTCGTTCATGG
>NZ_JAALDT010000522.1:0-8726 GCF_014144995.1 Dietzia sp. DQ11-71
GCGCCGACGAACTGCTCAGCGCCCTCGCCGGCCCGGGCGCCGTCCTGCGCGAGGACCAGTGGGTCGCCATCGAGGCCCTGGTGGCGGACCGGCGACGCGCGCTGGTGGTCCAGCGCACCGGCTGGGGCAAGTCGGCGGTGTACTTCATCGCCGCCCGGTTGCTCCGCGAGCTGGGGTCGGGCCCCACCGTGAT
This sequence comes from Dietzia sp. DQ11-71, assembly GCF_014144995.1. Classification (NCBI taxonomy): domain Bacteria; kingdom Bacillati; phylum Actinomycetota; class Actinomycetes; order Mycobacteriales; family Dietziaceae; genus Dietzia; species Dietzia sp. DQ11-71. The sequence goes on from NZ_JAALDT010000522.1 coordinate 194, forward strand.
CGTCTCGCCGTTGCTCGCACTCATGCGGAACCAGGTCGAGGCCGCCGCCCGGGCCGGGGTGCGGGCGGCCACCATTAACTCGGCCAACATGACCGAGTGGGACGAGGTCCGCTCGGCGGTCCGGGCCGGTGAGGTCGACGTGCTGCTGGTGAGCCCGGAGCGTCTCAACAACCCCGACTTCCGGGACACGGTCCTGCCCGCGCTCGCGGCGGACGCCGGCCTCGTGGTGGTGGACGAGGCCCACTGCGTCTCGGACTGGGGTCACGACTTCCGGCCGGACTACCGGCGTATCCGCACCCTGCTCGCCGATCTGCCCCACGGCGTGCCGGTCCTGGCCACCACGGCCACGGCCAACGACCGGGTGGTCCGCGATGTCGCGCAGCAGCTCGGGGTCGGTGAGTCCGCCTCGGAGGACACCCTCGTCCTGCGAGGCGGACTGGACCGCGAGTCGCTGCGGCTGTCGGTGGTGGCTATCGACGACTCGGAGAAGCGCGCCGCCTGGCTCGTGGAGAACCTCGAGTCGCTGCCGGGCAGCGGCATCATCTACAGCCTCACCGTCGCGGCGGCCGAGGACATGGCCGAACTACTCACCTCGGCCGGGCACCGGGTCAGCTCCTACACCGGCCGCACCGACGCCGGTGAACGGGAGGAGCTGGAGCGCGCGCTGCTCGACAACGAGGTCAAGGCCCTGGTCGCCACCTCCGCGCTGGGCATGGGCTTCGACAAGCCGGACCTGGGCTTCGTGGTCCACCTGGGTGCCCCGCCCTCCCCCATCGCGTACTACCAGCAGATCGGCCGCGCCGGACGTGCCGCCGACCGCGCCGAGGTGGTCTTGCTTCCCGGGCCCGAGGACCGCGCGATCTGGAACCACTTCGCCTCCCTGGCGTTCCCGCCCGAGGACGTGGTGCGGCGGGTCCTCGACGCACTGGAGCCCGATCGACCGCAGAGCACGCAGGCGCTCGAACCCGCCGTCGACCTCGGCCGCAACCGGCTCGAGATGGTGCTCAAGGTCCTCGACGTCGACGGCGCGGTCCAGCGCGTCCGGGGTGGCTGGGTGGCCACCGGAGGGTCATGGCACTACGACACCGAGCGCTACGCCGGTCTGGCGGAGGCCCGGCAGTCCGAACAGCAGGCGATGCTGGAGTACCAGCGCACGGGGTCCTGCCGCATGGAATTCCTCCGCGCCCAGCTCGACGATCCCACCCTCGACCCGGCCTCCGGTGGCTGCGGTCGCTGCGACAACTGCACGGGTCAGCGCCGCACGACGGAGGTCGACTCCGGCGCTCTGACCCGGGCCCGCGAGGCCCTCGAGCGGCCCGGCGTGGTCCTGCCTCCCCGCCGTCAGTGGCCCACCGGCCTCGCCAAGCTCGACGTCCCCTTGAAGGGCAAGATCGCCGACGGGCCCGCCGAGGGCCGGGCTCTGGCTCGACTGACCGATCTCGGCCTGGGCCAGAAGCTGCGCGCCCTGCTCGCCGAGCCCGACCAGGACGCCCCGGAATGGCTCGCCCGCGCGTGTATTCCCGTCCTCCGCGAGTGGGGCTGGGCCGACCGGCCGACCGGTGTCGTCGCCCTGGTCACCGGGGAGCATCCGCAGCTCGTCGTCAGCCTCGCCCACGCCCTGGCGCAGATGGGCCGGATGACGCCGCTCGGGGAGATCACCCGTGACCCGGCACTGCCGCCGGTGACCGCCCAGAACTCCGCGTACCGCGTGGCGCAGCTCTGGGGCACCCTCGCGGGGCCGTCGGCCACGCCCGAGGGCCCCGTCCTCCTGGTCACCGACCTGTTCGGAACGGGGTGGACGACCACTGAGGCGGCCCGGCATCTCCGCTCCTCCGGGGTCCCCGCCGTCCTGCCCCTGGCCGTGGCCGCAGCCGGCTAGGTGTGATGTCCGGCTGGGTGTGATGTCCGGCTGGGTGTGATTTCCAGGGAGGTCGCCGCCTGCGCTTCGACAAACCGGAGTCCGGCACGGGATAATCGACCCATGGGTAACGCAACGAGACCGTCACCGTCGGCCGGGCCGGGGTTCACCACGATCCGGTCGGACCCGTCATGAGCGCCCTCACGGTGCTCGCCCTCGCGGTGGGATTCGTCCTGCTCATCGGCGGCGGCGAAGTGCTGGTGCGAGGCGCCGGCGGTCTGGCCGCGACCCTCGGAATCTCCCCGCTGGTGGTGGGACTCACCGTCGTCGCCTTCGCGACCTCCGCGCCGGAGTTCGCGGTGAGCGTCGACGCCGCGCTGAGCGGGTACCCGGGGTTGGCCGTCGGCAACGTGGTGGGCAGCAACATCGCGAACATCCTGCTCATCCTGGGCCTCACAGCGATCGTCGCCCCGCTGGTGGCGACGTCCCGGATCGTGCGCGTCGACATCCCCATCATGGTGCTGTTCTCGGTGGTCGCGCTGCTGGTGGCACTCGACGGCACGATCAGCTTCCTCGACGGTCTGCTCTTGTTCGCCGGCCTCGTGGCGTATACGGTGGCGACGATCGTCATCTCGCGCAAGCAGGATGGAGGCCGGGCCGCCGCGGCATCGGAGGACCCGGTCGGTGACGGCGCCGGTGGTGGCGCCGCACGTGATGCCGCCGCGGGCGATGCCGCCGCGGGTGATGACCCCGCAGGTGGCGCCAGCGCCGGTGAGACTCGGTCGTCCGGCGTCGCGTCGTCACACCCGGTTCTGGTCAACAGCGTCTTCGTGGTCGTCGGAGTGGCCCTGCTGGTGGTCGGCGCGCGACTACTCGTCGCGGCGGCGAGTGATCTCGCATCGGCATGGGGAATGAGTGACCTGGTCATCGGTCTCACGGTGGTGGCGGTCGGGACGTCGCTGCCGGAGTTCGCCACGAGCGTGGTGGCGGCGATCCGCGGCGAACGGGACCTGGCCATCGGCAACATCGTCGGTAGCAACATATTCAACATCGGTGCCGTTCTCGGGATAGCCTCGCTCATCACGCCCATCGACGTCGCCCCCGGGGCCGTCCGCTTCGACCTGCCGATCATGCTCGCCGTCTCGCTGGCCCTGCTCCCGATCGCCTTCACCGGTATGGCGATCAAGCGGTGGGAGGGACTGCTCTTCACGGGCTTCTACGCCGCGTACGTCGTCTATGTGGTGCTGCAGGCGGCCGACCACGACGCGATGGATCCGTTCAGCGCCGCCATGCTCTGGTTCGTCATCCCCATCACCGCGTTGTGGCTGATCGGGCTGGCCACCTACGAACTCGGTCTGTTGCGGGGACGCAGACAGGCGCGGGCGCGACCGGTCCCCGCCCACGACGGCGCAACGGATACGGGGACCGGTGGCCCAGGGTGACCCCCCGTAGCGCGGCCGGGGACGACGGTCCTCGACGCGAGGTCCGTGCGCCCGCCGTGGTCGCCCGTCCCGATCAGACCTCCCGCACCATCGCTCGGCCCGCCTTCATCCCGGAGAAGATGCAGCCACCGAGGAACGTGCCCTCCAGCGAGTTGTACCCGTGGACCCCCCCGCCGCCGAACCCGGCGACCTCGCCCGCCGCGTACAGGCCCGGGAAGGGCTGACCATCGGGGGTCAGGCACTGCGAGTCGAGCGTCGTCTCGACTCCACCGAGAGTCTTCCGGGTCATGAGGTGCACCTTGACCGCGATGAGCGGCCCGCCGGATCCGGCGGCGGAGCCCTTGCCTGGGCCGGAGTCGGCGAGCAGCCGGTGTGGTTTGGCCATGCGGGTGAGCTTGTCGGTCAGGACGCGCCGGGCGTTGTGGATGGCCTGCACCTGCGCATCCTTGGCGAACGGATTGTCCATCTGCCCGTCCATGGCCAGTACGAACTCGCGGACGCGTTCGAGGTCCAGCGCCGGCTCGCCCTCACGCAGCAGCGTGTTCATGCCGGCGACCATCTCTTCCAGCGTGTCCGCGACCACCCAGTCGACGCCCTTCTCGGCGAAGTCGGCGATCGACGGCGGCAGTCCCTTCCCCGCCTTGGACGCGAACTTCTTCACGCTCTTGACGGTGAGCTCCGGGTTCTGTTCGGAACCGGAGAGGATGAACTCCTTGCCGGCGATGGCGGAGTCGAGGATGAACCAGGAGTAGTCCTGACCGGTGCGGCGGATGGCCTCGATGGATGCCGTGGTGTGGAATCCGGGGAACAGCGGCACCGGCATCCGGTCACCATTCGCGTCCAGCCAGAGCGTGGACGGCCCCGGGATGATCCGGATGGCGTGTGCGGGCCAGACGGGCGCGAAATTGGCCACGCCCTCGGTGTAGTGCCACATCCGGTCCCGGTTGATGAGGTTCGCCCCGGCCGCCCCGGAGATTTCCAACATCCGCCCGTCGACGTGCTCGGGCACGCCCACGATCAGGTGCTCGGGCGCCGCACCCAGCGTGTCGGTGGGCCAGTACTGCCGGACCAGGTCGGGATTGCCGCCGATGCCTCCGGAGGCGATCAACACGGCGCTCGCCCGGAACTCGAACGTGCCCGTCTCCTCGCGGGGCGAGGCGACACCACGGTCGAGGTCGCACGGTACGAGGGTCGCCCCCCGCACCCCTGCTGCGCGGCCGTCGTCGATCACGATCTCGTCCACCCGGTGGCGAACGGCGAAGCGCACCAGGCCGGCGCGGGCGGCGTCGCGGACGGGTTCCTCGAAGACCCGCACCACCTCGGGCCCGGTCCCCCAGGTCACGTGGAATCGCGGAACGGAGTTGCCGTGGCCGTCCACGTCGCCACCGCCCCGCTCGGCCCAGCCCACGGTGGGGATGATTCGCAGGCCCAGGTCGTGCAGATACCGCCGCTTCTCCCCCGCCGCGAACTCGACGTACGCGCGCGCCCACTCGCGCGGCCAGTGGTCCTCGGGTCGGTCGAACCCGGCGGAACCCAACCAGTCCCGCCACGCGAGTTCCAGCGAGTCCTTGATGCCGATCCGGCGTTGTTCGGGGGTGTCCACCAGGAACAATCCGCCGAGAGACCAGAACGCCTGCCCGCCCAGGTTCTTCTCGTTCTCCTGGTCCACGACCAGTACCTTCTTGCCGGCGCGGGTGGCCTCGTGGGTGGCGACGAGCCCTGCGAGCCCGTGCCCCACCACGATCAGATCGGGTACGAACCCGGGCTCCGGGGCGGGCAGCGGCCCGGCGTTGGCGGCCCGGGATACCGACGGCGGTTGGTAGGCCGGATATGTGGGGTGAACGGGCCGGGCATCACCGGCGGTGCGGGCAGAACGGGACGCGGAATTGGTCATGGGTTCAGTGTGCCCGGTCACTCCAAGAGGTGGCGCAGGTACCGCTCCGGAGCATCGAGATAGCGCCGATGTTGGTCCACCATCGTCAGGTCCTGCCACCGGCTGCGCTGCATCCCCTCGTCGGACAGCTCGTAGACCGCTGCACCCGGTACCGAGGCCAGGATCGGTGAGTGGGTGGCCATGAGCACCTGCGCGCCGCGACGATCGGCCAGCTCGAGCAGCAGCGCGACCAGCCTGAGCTGGGCATCGAAAGACAGCCCCGCCTCGGGCTCGTCCAACACGAACAACCCGCCGCCCGAGAACCGTGAGGTGGAGACGAGGTCCCAGAACGCCTCCCCGTGGCTGCGCGAGTGGAAATCCTGCTCGGGCCCGGACGACTGCAGGTAGCTGAACATGCCGTGCATCGTCTCGGCGCGCACGAAGTAGCCCCACTTCGACGCGGCGCCGCCGCGGACCAGCCGCAGGGCGTCGTGCAGCGGCGACTCCGACTCCCACGTGACGTCCCGGCCGTTGACCGAGCCTCCCTCGGCACCCAGCCCGTACGCCATGGCCACAGCTTCGACGAGCGTGGACTTGCCCGCACCGTTCTCCCCCACGAGCACGGTGAGGTCGTCGAGTTCGAGTCCCTCGCGCAACAGCTGGGCCACCGCCGGGATGGAGTACGGCCACCCCGCGTCCGACGAAGCGGGCGGCGACCCGGCCGCGGCCCCGCCCCCGTCGCGTTGCCGCTCGACGCGCACCACCGGCCTCGGATCGAGCACTCCACCTGCGGCCATGCCACGCACCCTACCGTCGGTCGGTACCGTTTCTCCCATGCGGATCCACCAGCTCAACTGCGGCACGATGGGGGGCCTCGTTCCGACGCGCGTCCTGCTCGTGGAGGCCCCGGACGGGCTCGTGCTGGTGGATTCCGGGATCGGGGTGCAGGACATCGCCGATCCGGCCGGCCGCCTCGGTGCGATGCGTCACGCGCTGCGCCCGGCACTGCGCACCGACGAGACCGCGCTCCGCCGCATCGAGTCGCTGGGGTTGGATCCCCGGGACGTGCGGCACATCGTCCTGACCCATATGGACGCGGACCACATCGGAGGGCTCGCGGATTTCCCGGAGGCGCAGGTGCACGTCGCGGCCCAGGCGCTGACGTGGGCGGTGCGCACGCCGCGGTTCGTCGAGCGCCGCCGGTACCGCCGCCCCCAGTGGTCGCACGGGCCGCGGTTCGTCGAGTACGCCTACGGGACCGACCGGTGGGAGGGCTTCCGGGCGCACCCCCTGGACCACGTCGCCGAGGGGATGATGCTGGTGGACCTGCCGGGCCACGCGGTGGGTCACGCCGGGGTGTTCGTGCCCGGTGGCGGTGACGACGACGACGACAAGGACCTCCTCCACGCCGGGGACGCCTTCTACCACCGGGGACAGATCGGTCCGTCGGGTCGCGTGCCGAGGCCGATCCCCGTCATGGAACGCGCCCTGGCCCTGGAACCGAGCGCGGTGTCCCTGACGCACGCCAGGCTCGCCGGGTTGGCCCGGCGTCGCCGCGACACCCTCGACGTGGTGTGCGCGCACGATCCCTCGGGCCCCGGGGGCCTGTAGATGGTCAGGATCCGTGAGACCGCCTGGACGCCGGCCGAGCGCACGGAGGCGGATCCGGACCTGCCCGACCGCGCGGCCGCACTCGCCGAACTCCTCCGGGGCCGACGGGCGGTGGTGCTCACCGGCGCCGGCATCTCGACCCCGTCGGGCATCCCCGACTACCGCGGGCCCGATTCGCCCGGCCGGACCCCGATGACGTTCCAACAGTTCGTGGGCGACCCCGCGTTCCGCCGGCACTACTGGGCGCGCAACCACCTCGGTTGGCGGCACATGGAGGCCGCACGGCCCAACGCGGCGCACCTCCTGCTCGCCGGCTGGGAGCGTCGCGGCCTGGTCACCGGGGTGATCACCCAGAACGTGGACCTGTTGCACCTCAAGGCGGGCAACCGCCGGCTCGTGGACCTGCACGGGACCTACGCCGTGGTCATCTGCCTGGACTGCGGCCTGCGACAGAGCCGGTGGGCGCTGCACGAACAGCTCGAACGCCTCAACCCCGGCTTCATCGAACGCGTGACCTCCCGCGGCGCGATCGAGGTGGCGCCGGATGCCGACGCCGTCCTGGCCGAGACCTCCGACTTCCGCATGGTCGACTGTCGGGCCTGCTCAGGAGCCCTCAAACCGGACATCGTCTACTTCGGCGAGAACGTCCCCGCGCATCGCGTGCAGGAGGCCAACGCGCTCGTCGACGGGTCGGACCTCGTCGTCGTCGTCGGCTCCTCCCTGACCGTCCGCTCCGGATACCGGTTCGTACGGCGTGCGGTGACCACCGGCACGCCCGTCGCGGTGGTCAACCGCGGCCGCACCCGCGCGCACGACGAGGCCACCCTGACGATCGACGGCGACTGCGTGGAGGTCCTCGAGCTGGCAGATGCGGCCCTGCCGCACCACGGGTGAGCGTCGAGGAGCAGAATAGGGCCATGCAGATCGCAAAGACACCAGAGACCGCGCTGGCCCGACTACTCCGCGGCAACGCCCGCTACGTGGCCGGGGAGAACCTCAACGAGCACAAAGACCCCTCTCGGCGCACCGAGCTCGCCGGCCAGCAGAATCCGTTCGCGCAGGTGTTCGGCTGCGCGGACTCCCGCGTCCCCGCCGAGGTCGTCTTCGACCAGGGGCTCGGCGACCTGTTCGTGATCCGCAACGCCGGCCACATCGTGGACTCGTCGGTGCTCGGGTCGATCGAGTTCGGGATCGAGGCCCTGAACATCCCGCTGACCCTCGTGCTGGGCCACACCTCGTGCGGTGCGGTGGGCGCCACGATCACCGCCATCGACACGCACTCCACCCCGTCCGGTTACCTGCGCGACGTGGTCGAGCGGATCTCGCCGGCCGTGTTCGAGGCGCGGCGCGACCCGGACGCCGGGTACGACGACGTGGTGGTGGAGAACGTCCGCCACACCGTCACCGCGATCCGGCAGAAGTCGGCCGCCGTCGACCGCGCGATCACCGAGGGCCGCACCGCGATCGTCGGCGCGATCTACAACCTCGAGGAGGGGACCGTCACCCCGGTCCACACCGAGGGGACCGTCACGGACGGCTGAGCGCGGGCCGACCGGGGTCGCTGGTCAGACCGGGACGAGGTCGTCGGCGTGCACCAACGGGCGCCCCTGACCGGAGCCGGTGCCGCCCGCCGCCCGGTCGGCCAACCGGGCGCGGACCTCGACCGAGTCGTACTGGGCGATCCCGCGGGCCACCACGCGGCCATCGACGTCGTGCATCTCGATGACGTCGCCGAAGTGGAACAGCCCG
>NZ_JAALDT010000523.1:0-1719 GCF_014144995.1 Dietzia sp. DQ11-71
GGACCCGCCCAGCGACGGCGGCGCCACGGCGGGGGCGGGATGATCTCCCCGGAGGGGGATCGGCAGTGAGGTGGGTCCTGTCGACGGGACGGCGAGCCGCCCGCGCAGCCCTCGCCCGTTGCTGCTCATCGGCCCGTCTCCGGGGCGGACGCCGCGGCGGCCGCTTCCGCGGCCACCGGCAGTGCGTCGGAAATGTGCTGGAAGTCGTCGTCGGTGAGCGCGGTGGAGACGAACCAGGTCTCGAACGCGCTGGGCGGAGCGTAGATGCCGCGGTCGAGCAGCGTGTTGAAGAACGGCGCGTAGCGGAAGGTCTCGGCGGCCTTGGCCCCGGCGTAGTCGGTGACCTGGCCCTCGGAGAAGAACACGCTGAGCATGGTGCCCGCCCGCTGGATGGTGTGCGCGACACCCGCGGCCTGCAGAGCGTTGCTGATCAGCGCCTCGAGCCGGTCGGCGTTGGTCTGCAGCGTGTAGTAGCAGGAGTGGTCGGCCAGCCGCAGGGAGGTCAGGCCCGCCGCCACGGCGACGGGGTTCCCGGACAGGGTGCCGGCCTGGTAGACGGGGCCGGCGGGGGCGAGGGCGGCCATGACGTCGGCGCGACCACCGAACGCGGCGGCAGGAAGCCCTCCGGACATGACCTTGCCGAAGGTGGTCAGGTCGCCGGCGACACCGTCGATCCCCCACCAGCCGCGGTCCCCGGCGCGGAATCCGGTCATGACCTCGTCCATCACGAGCAGTGCCCCGTTGTCGGAGCACAGGGTGCGCAGTTCCTCGTTGAAGCCCGGCAGCGGCGGGACGGTGCCCATGTTGCCGGCGGCGGCCTCCGTGATCACGCAGGCGATCTCGTCGCCGTGGTTGGCGAAGACCAGCCTGACGGCGTCGATGTCGTTGTACGGCAGGACGATCGTGTCGTGGGCGGTCGCGCCGGTGACGCCGGGCGAGTCCGGCAGCGCGAACGTGGCCAGGCCCGATCCGGCGTCGGCGAGCAGTGCGTCGACGTGACCGTGGTAGCAGCCGGAGAACTTGACGATCTTGGAGCGGCCGGTGAATCCGCGGGCCAGGCGCACGGCGCTCATGGTGGCCTCGGTGCCGGAGTTGACCAGGCGCACCTCGTCGACGGAGGTGCGGGCGACGATCTCGCGGGCGAGGTCGACCTCACCCTCGGTCGGGGTGCCGAAGCTCAGTCCGCGGGTGGCGGCGTCGCGGACGGCGTCGACGATCTCGGGGTGGGCGTGCCCGTGGATCATGGGGCCCCACGAGCAGACGAGGTCGATGTAGGTGTTGCCGTCGACGTCCGTCATGCGGGAACCCCGCGCTTCACGCATGAAACGCGGGGTTCCGCCGACGGAGTTGAAGGCGCGGACCGGGGAGTTGACTCCACCGGGGATCAGCTCGCAGGCCTCGGCGAAGAGCTCGGCCGATCGGGTGGTGCCGGACATGCCGGACGGGGTCTTGAAGGCATCACTCGAAGAGGTCACCGGACCAGTGTCTCAAAGTCCGGCCGCGAGCACCCCCTCGCGGTCTCAGCCCTGCGGCGGAGCCGGCGGGGCGAGGGGGGCGAACAGCGACTTCGCGGCGGCGTCGACCTGTCCGGCGAACTCGTGTACCGCCTTCTCCGCGTCGGCGACTGCAGTCTCCGCCTGCTGCTGCAGTTCCTGCGGCGTGGGCAGCGGTACGGGTGCGGGCGCCGGCGCGGCGACGGACCCCGAGGCGGGCGCCGGC
>NZ_JAALDT010000524.1:0-1584 GCF_014144995.1 Dietzia sp. DQ11-71
ACGGTCCGTGGCGCGGTTCGACGACGAGGTCCTCGACGCCGGAGTCGGAGCAGCCGCACGGGCCGCCCATACGGCCGGGCAGGGCGCGGCCCGCCTCGATGACGCCGTGGTCGACGGCGCCGTCGAGGGCCTGGCCGGTTGGGTTCGCCGACTCGGGCACCTGGCCCGCACCCCGCAGACCGGGGCCGTCCACCAGTACCTCCTGCAGGCCGTCGCGGTGCTCACCGTGGCCGTGGTGGCCTGGACCGTCTACGCAGTGATGGGATGAGCATGCTCAGTCTGATCGTCTTTCTCCCCTTGGCCGCCGCCGCCGTCCTGGCCGCGGTGCCGGCGATCGGGCCGGCGGCCGCGCGATGGGCGTGGATAGCGGTGAGCGTGCTGGAAGTGCTGCTGGTTGCCGCGGTGTGGGCCGGCTACAAGGACCCGGGACCGAACGGGCTGGCGTTCGAGGAGCAGGTGCCGTGGATCCCGGGGGTGGGCAGCAGTTACCACGTGGGCATCGACGGGCTGTCCCTGCCGCTGGTGGCGATGACGGTCGTGGTGTTCTTGGCGTGCGCTGTGTACTGCCTGCGGGATTCGGACCGGCCGCGCGTGCAGGCGGCGCTATTTTTGTTCCTGCAGAGCATGAGCCTCGGCGTGTTCGTTTCGGCCGACCTGATCCTGTTCTTCGTCTTTTTTGACCTGTCGATCGTGGGAATGTACTTCATCATCGCCGGGTGGGGCCACGGCAATGCGGCCCGGTCGGCGCTGAAGTTCTTCCTCTACACGTTCCTGGGGTCGCTGGCCCTGCTGCTGGGTTTCATCGGGCTGTATGTGTTCTCGGCGCCCCACACCTTTGACATCCCCGAGCTGGTCGCCGCACCCCCGCTGGCCGGTGAGCCGCTCGCCGGGGGGCTGGTGCTGGCGGCGATCCTGGTGGGCTTGGCCGTCAAGACCCCCACCGTGCCGTTCCACACCTGGCTTCCCCCGGCCCACACCGACGCCCCGGCCGCCGGCTCGGCCGTCCTGGCGGGGGTGTTGCTGAAGATGGGCGCGTACGGCTTCGTGCGGATCGCCATGCCGATGCTGCCCGAGGTCTGGCGGGCGTGGGCCTGGGTGATCGTGGCCGTGGGAATCGTCTCCGTGCTCTACGGCGCACTGGTGGCGCTTGCCCAGACCGACCTCAAGCGGATGATCGCCTACACCTCCGTCAACCACATGGGCTACATCGTCCTGGCCCTGGGTGCGGCCGGGCTGCTGGTGGAGGGTGCCGAGCAGGCCCGGTCCGTGGCGGTCACCGGCGCGATGGTGCAGATGGTCAGCCACGGACTGATCACCGCCGCCCTGTTCTTGCTGGCCGGGGTCATGCAGAGCCGGGCCGGGACCTACGACCTGGGTTCCTATGGCGGGCTGGCCGGCCCCGCCCCGCGGTACGCGGCGCTGTTCGCGATCGGCGCCTTTGCCTCCCTGGGCCTGCCCGGGTTCTCCGGGTTCATAGCCGAGTTCCAGATCTTCGCCGGCAGCGTGGCCGTGGCCCCGGTGACCGCAGTGGCGCTAGTGGGCATCGTGATCACCGCCGCCCTGTTCCTGCGGGCCCTGCAGCGG
>NZ_JAALDT010000525.1:0-2750 GCF_014144995.1 Dietzia sp. DQ11-71
CCGAGATCATCGTCTTTACCGGCGGATTGGCGGTGCTACTGGGCGGATCGTTCCTCCCCCGGCAGCGCCAGTGGATCGCCCGCGCCGCGGCCGCCCTGGCGCTACTGGGCGCCGCGACCGCCGCCGCGGTGGCTATGGCCGGGCCTGCGCAAAGCGCCTTTGCGGGTACCTTTGCCGTGGACACCGCCACCGGCGCCGCACGGGTGATAGCCACCCTGGCCACCCTGCTGATCCTGGGGGTGGCCTCCGGGGAGCTCAAGGACTCCCCGCGCGAATCCGACACCTACGCCCTGCTGCTCTTCGCCACCGCCGGGGTGATGGTCCTGGCCGGGATCACCGACCTGTTGGTGCTGATCGTGGGATTCCTGCTGGCCAGCATCCCGCTGTACGGGATCATCGGACTCACCGGCGGCCGCTTGGGCGCCGAGGCGGCGGTCAAGACCTACCTCATGGGGGCGCTGTCCGGGATCCTGCTGATGCTGGGCGTCACCGTGCTCTATGCCCTGGCCGGAGGCACCGACTACGCCCTGCTCCGGGAGGCGTTGCCCACCGCACCGGACGCCGCCGTGGGGACAGGCATCCTGGGGGTGCTGGCCGGGCTGCTGTTCAAGGCCGGCGGGGTGCCGATGCACTTCTGGGTGCCCGACGCCGCCCAGGGCTCCGGGGTCACCGCCGCCACGTTCCTGACCACCGTGCCCAAGGTGGGCGCGCTGGTGGCCGTGTACCGGTTGGTGGCCACGGTCTCCGCCGAAGAGCACTCCTGGTTGCTCGTCGCCGCCCTACTGGCCACCGCCTCGATGTTCCTGGGCAACCTGGCCGCCTACTGGCAGACCGATCCCCGCCGGCTACTGGGCTGGTCGACCGTGGCGCAGGTGGGGTTCCTGCTGGTGCCCGTGGCCGCAGCCGGGCGCAGCGACCTGGCCCTGCCCTCGCTGTTGTTCTACCTGGCCGCCTACGCCGTGACCAACGTCGCCGCCTTTGCCGTGACCGCTGCCCTGCCCGAGCACCGGACGCTCGCCGAATACCGCGGGCTGGCCCGCTCCCGCCCAGGGTTGGGACTGACCGTGCTCGTGGCGCTGCTGGGGCTGGTGGGCACCCCGCCCCTGGCGATCTTCGTGGGCAAACTGACCACCGCCACCGCCGCCTGGGACGGCGGTCACGGGTGGCTGGCTCTGGTGGTGGTGGTCAACAGCGTGATCAGCCTCTTCTACTACCTGCGCTGGTTCGCCCCCGTCTTCGCCCGACCCGACTCCCAAGCCGCCGAGTTCCCCGGACGCGGCGGGATGGCCGCCTGGCCGGCCGTCACGGCCGCGGTCGCCGCGACCGCGAGCCTGGCGCTGGGCGTCCTGGCCGGTGTCCTGTGGGCTGCCCTCGACGGCCCCGGGATCCTGTAGGGCTGGGAGCGGCAGCCTTCCCCAGCCGGAAGGGGCGTCGAGTAGGTGCGGGAGGGAGCCGGGGGCCGTACAGGAGAGCCCGCTTATAGGAGAGAACCCCCTAAATCGTCGGTTGTCGCCGTAGGACCTAAGTCGCACACCCAGTCGAGCAACGACTACAGCGGCGCCGCGGGTTCAGCCAATGGCGCTGAGGAGGTCGCTGCAGGCCTTTTCGCAACGACGGCAGGCGTCAGCACACAGCTTGCAGTGCTCGTGCATGTCGGCGTGAGCCTCGCAGTCTTCGGCGCAAGTAGCGCACGCGGCACGGCAGGCCTTGAGCAACTCGGTGACCACGGTCAGGTTGCTGCCCGTTCGGCGACTCAGGACGGAAGCGGTGGCGACGCAGACATCGGCGCAGTCGAGATTGGTACGGATGCAGTTCCGCAGGTCGGCAACCGCCTCTTCTGCCAAGCAGGCGTCCGCGCACGCAGTGCAGGACTGCGCGCAGGCCAGCGCCGCGTCGATCGCCTCGGCGAGGCGGTCCACGTCCAGACCACTGGTGGGATTGGGGTGGGAGTTGATCATGGCAGTGGTGCTCATTGTTCCTCCGTAGTCGATGTCGTCTAGAACGCCTCCGACGGGCGGCGCAGTGGGTCTCCCTGCCGCAGGCCGTACCCGTCACCGTAGCCATCGCCGCCGCCCAGTTGGGAGATCGTCTCCGAAGAAACCAAATCGTTAGGCGCCCTGTCCTTGCCAGGCTGTCCAGCCGAATGCCGCAGCGTCGAGACCTTGATCCCTGGGAGTCGACATGCCATTATCTGCGTATAAATGCAGATGCTAAGTGTGGCTTGACGGCGCAGAGTTCGTACGTTGAGCTAGCTGTCGAGGTGTTCGCCATGCTGGCGGATGCGACGCGAGTGCGGATCATTCTGGCCCTTCGCGACGGGGAGCTGTCGGTAAACCAGCTGGCCGAGATCGTCGACAAGTCCCCGGCGTCGGTATCTCAGCACTTGGCCAAACTCCGCCTGGCGCGAATGGTCTCAGCACGCCAAGACGGGCAACGAGTGTTCTACCGCCTGACTGACGAGCACGCCCGCCAGCTTGTCGCCGACGCGATTTTCCAGGCGCAGCACGCGGTGGACAGTCACCCCGCGCATCATGACCGCGACCGTCTGGGCCACGGGAAGACCACCGGCCTATCGTGATCGGTGTCCTTCGGAACAGCACCTATGCCAGGCTCTTCAGCGCTCAGATAGTCGCCCTTCTCGGCACCGGTCTGCTCACCGTGGCGCTCGGGTTATTGGCCTTCGACATCGCCGAACAAGACGCTGGTGTAGTGCTAGGAGACTGCTGAACAATCAGGGTGTCCGCCCCGCG
>NZ_JAALDT010000526.1:0-1020 GCF_014144995.1 Dietzia sp. DQ11-71
CGGCTTCGATCTGGGCCCGCCACTGCTTGACGCTGGAATCGTAGAGGCCCTCCCGGCGCAGCACGCGGCCCTTCTGCCCGGACGGGGCCTGCTCGTACTCGGCGACGATGCGCCGCTTGTACTCGGCGGTGAACGTCCGCCGGGCCGGCCGCCCGGTTCGCGGGGCCTGAACCGTCTCCCGCGTCGAGGTCGTCGGCGTCGTCTGCGAGGCCTCCATGGCCGCGTCAGTGGTCACAGTGATCGTCATGCTGGGTTCTCCTTCTGCTCGCGCCCCAGCCTCTCAACCAGCCAGCCCGGGTGTCTCACCTCAGTCTGGCGGATAGGGATCACCGCGTCGGGACGGGTGCGAGGCCTGCCCCGGCCAGGGTGCGGGACGTGGATGTCGGCCAAGACCTGTTCGAGCATCGCGCCGTCGTGTCGTTGGCCGCCGGTGACCACACTCGCCAGCGGCCGGCCGCGACCGTCGACGGCGCTGTGAATCTTGGTGGTCAGCCCGCCGCGGGAGCGGCCAATGCCGTGACCTGCAGGTTCACAGTCCAGGAAGGGGCGGTTCTTGTGATTCGATCGTGCCCCCTGTGTCCTGATCAGGGCGCGTTGTGTTTGTGCCGTGCTGGTGGGCTCGGCAGATGGTGGCATCTACCGAGACGTTCCAGTCGATCTTTCCGGCCGCATCGGCCTCGGCAAGGATGGCCTGCAAGACTCGGTCCCACGTGCCGTCTCGGGCGTAGCGGGCGTGACGCTTCCAGACCGTCTGCCAGGCCCCGAACTCCTCCCGCGGCAGGTCCCGCCAGGGAATTCCTGCTCGGTAGCGGTAGATGATGCCCTCGACGACCTTGCGATTGTCGCGGAACGGATGCCCCTGCCGTCCTTCGTTCGAGGGCAGCAGGGGCTCGATCCGTGCCCACTGCTCATCGGTGAACTGGCGAAAACGTGACTTCGTCTGTCCCATCCGGCCACGGTCTCGCGAGTCAACACTCAGCTATGGGAGACACGCCCTAGGAGACTGCTGAACAATCAGGG
>NZ_JAALDT010000527.1:0-1044 GCF_014144995.1 Dietzia sp. DQ11-71
CTAGGCACTAATCGGTGGGCTATCGTCGCGGTGTGAGCCCGTGGGTGCGGAAGGTCAGGACGGCGTCGGGTGCGACGGCGGTCCAGATCGCCGAGTCGGTTCATGGCCGTCGCCGAGTCGTCGAGCACATCGGGTCCGCGCACACCGAGGGCGAGCTGGCGGCCTTGATCGCCGTGGCCAGGGGCAAGATCACCGCCGGCCAGCAGCCCGTGGACCTCGGCCTGGAGCCCGAGTCGCAGGTGCGTGCAAGTGGTGACGCGGTGGTGCGCCGGCACTCCAGCCAGCTGCTGTGGCAGGCGTTGACCAGCACGTTCGACGCACTCGGCTTCGATGCCGTGGCCGATGAGACGTTCAAAGCGCTGGTGTGCGCGCGATTGGTCGAGGCGACCAGCAAGCTGGATACGATCCGGGTCCTGGAAGACATTGGGATCGACGCTCCACATCGCAACACGATCAACGCGAGCCTGGCTCGCTGCGTTGAGCGCGACTACCGCACCGTGTTGGCGACCGCCTGCTGGAAGCATGTCACCGGCGCCGGCGGGCCTGGCGTAGCGCTGGTGTTGTACGACCTGACCACGTTGTACTTCGAGGCCGAGAAGGAAGACGGACTTCGAAAGGTCGGGATGAGCAAGGAACGCCGCGTCGACCCGCAGATCACCGTCGGCTTACTGGTGGCCCGGGACGGGTTTCCGCTGGATATTCATGTGTTCGAGGGCAACAAGGCCGAGACGAAGACGCTGATCCCAGTCATCACCGCCTTCCAGCAGCGCCACGGCATCGCCGACATGGTCGTGGTCGCCGACGCCGGCATGCTCTCAGCGGCCAATCTCAATGCCCTGGAGGACGCCGGGCTGTCGTTCATCGTCGCCTCCCGCACCTCGAAGGCCCCGAAGGAGCTCGAGGACCACTTCGGCCGCCGCAAAAACGCCATACCGGACGGAGAGATCGTCGAGCTGATCCGCCCGATGGGCCAGGGCCGGGATCGGCGCGACCGTAGGGTGGTGTGGCACTACAAGTGGCAACGAGCCCAGAGGGACTACCGCA
>NZ_JAALDT010000052.1:0-3396 GCF_014144995.1 Dietzia sp. DQ11-71
TGCCGGCGCGCGCGACGACCCCCGGTCCGGGCGGGTACCTCGCCGCGGCCGTCGACGGCTCACGCGGGGACCGCCCACTCGAGGGACTGCGCGTCGCGTACAGCCCCGACCTCGGTTTCGGCACCACCGACCCGGAGGTCGAGCGGGAGGTCGGACGCGCGGTCGCCGTGCTGGAATCGCTGGGAGCGCGGGTCGAGACGGTCGACCCCGGGATCACCGATCCGGTCGACGCGTTCCACGTCCTGTGGTTCGCCGGTCTCGCCGCGGTCCTCGCGCCCCACGGGCCGGGCGCCGTCGACCACGTCGACCCGTCGATGCGCGAGGCGCTGGGCCGGTACCACGACTACTCCGCCGCCGACTATCTCGACGCCGTGGCGGTGCGGATGGCCCTGGGCGCGCGGATGGCCGACTTCCACCGTGCCCACGACATACTCATCACGCCCACCACGCCGATCGCCGCCTTCGCCGCGGGATCGGACGTGCCGTCGGGCTGGCACAGTCCCGACTGGACGTCGTGGACGCCGTACACCTATCCGTTCAACATGACCCAGCAGCCGGCGCTGAGCGTCCCCTGCGGGACGACCGACGCGGGCCTCCCGGTGGGGCTGCAGGTGGTGGGTGCGCGGTTCGAGGACCGACTGGTGGTCCGGGTCGGTGCCGCACTCGAAGCCGCGCTCGGTCAGGTCGTGCCCACCCCGCGGGTCCACGCGGCGGAGCGGCCGGGGGACGGTCGGCCGTGATCGACTCGACCGCGGGACTGGAACCCGTCGTCCAGGAGTCGACGCCGTCCCTCATCGCGCGCGCTCTGCGGAGGGGCATCGCGGACGGCTCGCTGGCCCCCGGGACACAACTGGGCGAGGCCGCTCTCGCACGCTCGCTCGGCGTGAGTCGCGGCCCGCTGCGCGAGGCGATGCAGCGGCTCACCCAGGAGGGGTTGCTCGTCTCGCACCGCAATCGCGGACTGTTCGTCGCCGACCTGACGCCCGACGCCGTCGAGGACATGTACCTGCTGCGGACGACCATCGAGACCGGTGCTCTGGAGCGGGTGCTCGATCTGGGCCTGGGGGAGGCCACTGCCGACGCCCTCGACGCGGCCGTCGACGCCATGGCGGCGCTGGCCGACGAACCCCGGTCTGCGGCCATGGTGGCGGCGGATCTGGACTTCCACCACGCGCTGGTGGAGGCCGCGCGGAGCCCGCGGTTGTCGCGGGTGCACGAGACCGTGGTGGTGGAGACGAGTATGTGCCTCCACGCGATGCGCAGCACCTATACCGACGCCGCGTCCAGGCTCACGGAGCACCGCGCGATCGCGGACGCGGTGCGCTCGGGCGACCGACTCCGGGCCCGGACGTTGCTCGTCGACCACATGCGGGACGGGCTGGCCAGGGTCAGCGAGGGCGCGTAGCTCGGGGGACGGCGGTCAGGGCACGGAGCTCAGTGGCTCGACCCGAGGCCGTTCCGCAGTGCCCACGCCACGGCCTGCGGCCGGGTCGTCACCCCGATCTTGCGGTAGGCGTCCCGGATGTAGGACTTCACGGTGTTGATCGACAGGTAGCAGGCCGCGGTGATCTCCTCGTTCGACCGACCCTGGGTGATGAGCGCCAACATCTCCGCCTCCCGGGGGGTCAGGCCCACACCGCCAGTGGGCCACGGCGCGGCCGGCCCGGAGTCCTCCCGGTCGATCACCGTGACGCGCTCACCGGCAGCGATGCGTTCGATACCGCTGACCAGCTCGTCCCCGATCAGGGACTTGGCGAGAAAACCCCGGGCCCCGGCCGCCAGCGCCTCGTCGACGGCCTTCGGATCGGTGATGAACGAGTAGACCGCCACCGCGCCGATCTGCGGGTCACGGGCGAGTTCGGCGCACCGCTGCTGCCACCCGGGGCCGGAGCCGAAGGTGTCGAACAGGGCGACGTCGACCGGCGTGGCGACGTCGGTCGCGTGATGGGTCGGCACCACGTGCACCCGGTCGGCGTACGGACCCAGCAGGGCCTCCACGCCGGCGACGACCAGCGAGTAGTCGTTGACCACCGAGACCCGGACCTTCATGAAGGGACATTAGCAGTTGTGACCCATCCCACCCCTGGGGGTGTGCCGAATCCCCCGGGGACATCGGAAGCTGGACCGGACGGCGAGGGGAACCATGATGCAGACAGCGATGACCAGACTCGACGATCGGTGGGCGTGGGCCGACTCCGGGATGTGCCGCGAGATCCCGGACCTCTTCTACAACTCGGAGGACGAGGCCAAGTCGACGCGGCGCCGCAAGGAGGCCGCCGCCAAGAAGCTCTGCGGGCAGTGTCCGGTCATCGACGCGTGCCGCCAGCACGCGATGGCCCAGCGTGAGCTGTACGGCGTCTGGGGCGGGATGACCGAGGCCGAGCGTCACCGCCGAGCCGGCCGCGTGCGCACCGGCTAGGGGAGCCAGCGGGTCGGCTCGGTTCGGGTCGGCTCAGCGCACGGGGATCGCGACCAACTTGGTCTCGACGAACTCTTCGATCCCGCTGAGCCCGCCCTCGCGCCCCAGCCCGGACTGCTTGATGCCGCCGAACGGGGCGGCCGGGTTGGACACCACGCCGACGTTGATGCCGACCATGCCGGCCTGGAGCCGCTCGGACATGGTCATGGCGCGGTCGAGGTTCTCGGTCATCACGTACGAGACCAGGCCGAACTCGGTGTCGTTGGCCAGTGTCACGGCCTCGTCGTCGGTGTCGAACGGTACGAGGGCGGCGACGGGGCCGAAGATCTCGGTCGACATCAGCTCGGCGTCCGGGGTGACACCGGTGAGCACGGTGGGCGGGTAGAAGTAGCCGGGGCCCTCCAGGCGCGAACCGCCGGTCAGCACCTCGGCCCCGCGCTCGACGGCGTCGTCGACCAGGTCCACGACCTTGGTGACGGCCTTCTCCTCGACCAGCGGGCCCACGTCGGTGCCCTCGGTGGTGCCGTCACCCACGGTCAGGGCGGACATCTTCTCGGTCAGGCGCCGACCGAACTCGTCGAGGACCGAGCGGTGCACGAGGATCCGGTTGGCCGACGTGCAGGCCTCGCCCATGTTGCGCATCTTGGCGGCCATCGCGGCGGCCACGGCGGTGTCCATGTCCGCGTCCTCGCAGACCACGAACGGCGCGTTGCCGCCGAGCTCCATGGAGGTGCGCAGCACCCCGCGCGCGCACTGCTCGAGGAGCGTGCGGCCGACGGGCGTGGATCCGGTGAAGGACAGCTTGCGGGCGATGCCGGAGTCGATCCACGGCTCCACCACGCCGCCGGCGTCGGTCGTGCACACCACGTTGAGGACGCCGTCGGGCAGCCCCGCCTCGCGCAGGAGGTCCACCACGTACAGCGAGGTCAGTGGCGTGAGGTTGGCGGGCTTGAAGACCATGGTGCAGCCGGCGGCGA
>NZ_JAALDT010000528.1:0-1090 GCF_014144995.1 Dietzia sp. DQ11-71
CGGCGACGACGGCGAGGACCGCCCACCACCCGATGGAGACCCGCCACCCGGCGGCCTCCTCGACCGGCACCGCCACCAGCGCCGGGACGACGGTGCCCAGCTGCAGACCGGTGATGTAGGCCATGCTGACCGCGGCCACGTGCCGGGGGAAGTACTTCTTGACCAGGGGCGGGGCGACGACGTTGCCGATCCCCATCCCCGCCAGCGCGATGAGTGATCCCGCGCCCATCACCCAGGGGTCGTGGGCGGCGGCCCGGATGAGCTGCCCGACGGCCGCCGCGACCATCGCCAGGACCGTGAGCATCTCCAGACCCACCCGGCGTAGGACGATCGGGGTGAGCACACCCCAGACGGCGAACATGGCGGTCGGGACCATCCCGAGCAGCCCCATCCCGGCGGCGCCGAGGCCGATCTCGGCGTCGATCACCCCGAGCAGCGGGCTGAGGGAGGTGACGGCGGTCCGGAGGTTCAGCGAGACGAGGACGACGCCGACGAGGGCCACGAGCGGAAACGCGAGGGCACCCTGGCGGGACGATGCCCGCGGGGAACGGGGGGTCATGCCGACGTGTCCCCCACGAACTCGCCGACCTCGCGGGCCATGGACTGCAACCCGTCCATCGCGTGCGGCCGCGAACCGGGGTGCAGCGCGTGTACCGCCAACCGGAACACGGCAGCGCGCAACACCATCTGGGGCCACTGCTCGAGATGGCGCCATCTGCCGAGGACCCCGATGTCGGCCGTCCCCCACGACAGGTGGTCGACGGCGACGACCGCGGCCGACCACGAGGTCGGCCGGGCATAGGGCACGACGTCGGTCAGTGCGGGTTCGGCGGACGAGTCGAAGAGCAGACCCCGGGCGAGATCCCCGTGGACGACGCCGGTCACGGGGATCCCGACCGGCCTGCGGTGCCGGATGAGGCCCGTCGCACCGAGCAGAGCGGCCGCACGGTGGGTCGCGAAGGGCGTACCGCGGTCCTCCATCCCGGGCGCCAGGTCGTGCTCGGGGTCACCGTCCCAGGCGGCCGCCTCGGCGAACGCGAACAGGTCGGTCTCGGCCCACGGGCGCCTCGCCGGGCGGGTGGCGGGCCGC
>NZ_JAALDT010000529.1:0-2023 GCF_014144995.1 Dietzia sp. DQ11-71
GCGGGTAGATGTTGACCCCGCCCGAGATGATGGTGAACGCCTTGCGGTCGGTGAGGTAGAGGAAGCGGTCCTCGTCGAGGTAGCCCACGTCGCCGAAGGTGGACCAGTTGGGGTGCTCGGGGTGGAAGACGGACGCCGTCTTCTCCGGGTCGCCGTGGTACGAGAAGGTGCCCTCGTCCTGCTGCCAGTAGATGGTGCCGATCTCGCCGGTGGGCACCTCGTTGCCCTCCTCGTCGCAGATGTGCGCGATGCCCTTGAGCCCGTCGCGGCCCACCGATCCGGGGCGTTCGAGCGCCTCCTGCGAGTTGATGAACGTGATGCCCATGCCCTCGGTGGCCGAGTAGTACTCGTGGACCACCGGGCCCCACCACTCGATCATCCGCCGCTTGACCTCGGGCGGGCACGGCGCGGCGGCGTGGATCGCGTGGGTCATGCTGGACACGTCGTAGCGCGCCCGCGTCTCCTCCGGCAGCTTGAGCATGCGCACGAACATCGTCGGCACCCACTGCGAGTGCGTCACCCGGTACTCCTGGATGAGCCGCAGCGCCTCCTCCGCGTCGAAGCGGTCCATGAGGATCACGGTCCCGCCGACGGAGTTGACCACGCCGCAGAACCGCAGCGGGGCCGCGTGGTACAGCGGTGCCGGGCACAGGTAGACGCTGTCGGCGTCGAAGGCGTACAGGAAGCTGAACACCGGCGTGTAGCTGTCCGGCACCTCGTCGATCTGCCCCTCGGGCGGGTCGACGCGCACGCCCTTCGGCCGGCCGGTCGTGCCGGAGGAGTAGAGGAAGTCGTGGCCGCGGGGCTGGTCGGCGGGCGGCTCGGTCGACCTGCCCTCGAGCAGCGTCCGGTAGTCCTCGAACCCCTCCAGCGCGCCGCCGAACACCACGCGGTGCTCCACGCCCGGATGCGCCTTCGGGGAGACGTCGACGTGGTCGGCGACCGGGGCGGAGACGAACAGCGCCCGGGCCCCGCAGTCGCCGATGATGTACGACGACTCGTCCGCAGTGAGGTGGTGGTTGATGGCCGCGATGTACAGGCCGCAGCGCAGCGCCCCCCAGTAGATCTCCAGCATCTCCAGGGTGTTGTCCGAGACCACGGCGATCGTGTCACCGGGACGCAGCCCCCAGTCGTCGGTCAGGAGATGCGCGAGCTGCGCGGATCGCGCCTCGAGCTCGGCGTACGTGATCTGCTCCCCCGTCGCCGGGCGGATGGCCGCGGGCTTGTCGGGAGTGGTGGCGGCGAAGGTTCCTGGAAACATGCTGCCAGGCTAACCGCCGAATGTGATATGGATCACGAATTAGACAGACACGTGTCCAGCAGTCCGTGCGTCAGGAGTACATGCGCGGGTGCAGCCTGCCGATGTACGGCAGATCGCGGTAGCGCTCGGCGAAGTCGAGGCCGTAGCCCACGACGAACTCGTTGGGGATGTCGAACCCGATCTCGAGGATGTCCAGGTCCGCCTTCACCGCGTCGGGCTTGCGCAGCAGGGTGACGATCTCCAGCGACCGCGGGTTGCGGGTGCGCAGGTTGCGCATGAGCCAGGACAGGGTCAGCCCGGAGTCGATGATGTCCTCGACGATGATCACGTCACGGTCGGCGATGTCGCGGTCGAGGTCCTTGAGGATCCGCACCACACCGGAGGAACTGGTGGAGGAGCCGTACGAGCTGACGGCCATGAACTCCATCTCGGACGGGATGGGCAGGGCCCGGGCGAAGTCGGAGACGAAGATCGCGGCGCCCTTGAGGACGGCGACCAGCACGACCTCCTTCTCGACGTCCGCGTAGCGCTCGCCGACGGTGGCGGCCATCTCGGCGATCCGCTCGCGGATCGACTCCTCGTCGAGCAGGACCGATTCGATCTCGTCCGCGTACTTGTCCGTGGTCATCTACGTCCCCGCTCCGCTCGCCCGGTCGTTCTCCAGGACCACCTTTCCACGTCGGCGCCGGGCGACCAACCTGGCCGAGGGCCCCGCCCCACCCGCGCCCGCGGGCCCGGTGCCACCGACCGCCACCCCGCCCT
>NZ_JAALDT010000530.1:0-4251 GCF_014144995.1 Dietzia sp. DQ11-71
TCGCCGACGGTTCCGCCGCGGATCCCACGGATCCCGGCCGCGCCACCGGCCCCGCCGCTGGTCTGCTGACCGTGTGCGCCCGGTATCGGCGCAAACGGCGCCCCCGCTGCGGTCGTCGTGGCGTTGACACCACTTCCCGCCCCTGCCTGTCCCGCTGACGGCGCTGCCGCTGCTCCCCCGTCGGCCGCACCTGCCCTCGCAGCCAGGAGAGCCTGCTGGGTGGCGGCATCTGTGGCCGAGGTGGGAGAGCTCGTCGTCGTCATCCCCGGCACTGCGCCGCCCGCGGTCCCGGCGGCCACCTGCGCCTCGTTGCCCGCTCCACTCGCACCACCCGTGAGGGCGGCGATTGCGGCAGCGCTCGGCGCCGCCGGCTGGGCCGGCCGCGGGATGCCCTCGGTGTTCCAGACGCGCGCCATGTCGATACCGCTGGGCCCGCCCAGCGCCGAGGTCGACACCACCCGGTACGCGGCGGTGAAGTCGAGGTCATCGAGGTTGGCGTCCATGACTGCGGGGCTGTACTCGGTGTTGACGATCGCCCTGGCCTGCTCCTCCGCCGCCGCCATTCGGGCCCGCGACTCCGCAGCGGCGCTCAGCCCCGCAGGTCCGTGCTCCTGGCCGGACAGCTGCGCGATCTTGGCTTGCGCTGCCTGCTCGGCGACGTTGGTGCGAGTGGTGACGAACCCGTCGTGCGCGCGCCTGGCCTTGGCTGCGACCTGCTCCAACTCCCCCGACAGGGCGAGCGCCGAGTTCACCAGGCCCGTCACCGAATCCTGCGCACTCGACGCGAACTCCCCCTGCCAGCTGCTACCGAGGATGTTGTTGAGGTCGCTGTTGAGCTGTTCCGCAGCTGAGTTCAGCGCCTCCGAGACTCTGGTGGCCCGCTCATCGATGTCGCTGAACTGGCTCGGCTGCAGCCCTTCGGCACATTGTGCGATGCGCTCCAGCGGCGAATCCGACACATCCTCCGGCCCCACTCGCCCGTAGGCGCCCGTGACGCACATGTCGTCGAGCGTGAACACGTCCGTCTCACTCGCGTAAATCAACCCAAGACTCTGCAACCCGACAGGCTCCTCCGCCGCCTTCGACAGCGCGTCCGCCAACGCCTCATCCTGCGCTTCGATAAGGCCTCCGGCGGCGGCGAAGAGCATCGACATCGCCTCCGCCTGAATCACGAATTCATCCAGAAGGCTGCGAAGATCTTTGTCTGCAAATAGCGAGTAGACGGTCCCTATTTGGCGAGCGGTCATAAACGACCCGGACGCCGCGACCTGCGCCCCGATAGAGCTCTGATCTATCGCGGTGCGAATTGTCCCGGTGAATCCTTCACACGCCTTTACACAAGCGCGTACGACCCCTTGTCCTAGATGAACAGTCACCGATAATCTCCCTCTGGGACAAACGCAACGATCGAGCTTGCGACCTCATCCAATGCGTGACACGGCGGGACCGAACGCTCTTGCCTGAAGTACCTAAGAGCCGTTGACATGGTCACCTTTATCCAAACCGTGCCGCGGCCCGTGAAAAGCAGATTCAGACAGGAGTCCTCCGCCCTATTCGACCTCTCCGTCATCTGAATCGCGTTCCGCGCACCGATCTCATCGTTGCGATTCTCGACGACGAAGTTTGGGTCGGATAAATACTCGTCGTGACTTTTCCAAGTTCCCAAGACGCTCACATGCACTTCATTGCTCTTCCAGCCACAAGAGATCAATTCCCCGCGCTCGTTGTTGGCATACTCGTCGATAGGGTGGACCGCGCCGCCAACCCCCTCTTCGATAGCTTTGATCGGGATCTCGGCACACGGGTCAAACAGGGCAGGCCGCTGCTCGATCGGCAGATCCCAGGGATTGCCCGGCTCCCCGGCAGCGGCCGGGCTCGTCGTCGTCGACGTCTCTTCTCCCCCGTCAGCCGACGCGCACCCGGACAGCACCACACCGGCGGCCACCACCGCGGCTACGAACGCTCTACTTTTTCCCACAACCTGTACGACGGGCCGAGCCGCCGAACGGTTCCCCCGACCTGAGGTTCGCGGCGCCAAATCGCGTCGCCGCAGGTCGGAAGGGGCGTCGTCAGGTCGGTAGGCGTTCACGATCAGAGATCATCGCAGTCGTCGCCAGCCGACGGGTGGGTCATCGCAGTGACGGGCCCGAAGAATTCTGCGTGGAGTGTGGAACCGGACGGCGGGCTCGCCACGTCGTACCTGGTGACGGACAAGCTGCAGGAAGGGCGAGGCGTGAGCTACACGATCGGGCAGATCGGTCGCTGGGACACCACCGCGCTGACCGCCGCCGGGGACGCCATTGCCACCCGTCGTGCCACTGCAGAAGGGTTACGGACATCCTTGGCCGACGGGCGGGACACGCTTTCCGAGGGCTGGTCCGGCGTCGCCGCAGACGCGGTCATCGACGCCGCCGAAACCGAGAAGTCACACGTCATAAAGCTCGTGGGCGGGCTCGAGGACCTCACCGACGCCCTGACCCGAGCCGAAGCAGCGCTGCAACCCGCAGTCCAATCGGTACGCGACCGAGTCCGGGATGCCGTCCGAGCCGGTCTGGTGGTGGGCCAAGACTCCGTCGGCCCCGGGCCCGGCCGCGACGACATCACCCAGGACACCGTCAACGCCCATGCCGAAACGGTCCGCGTGGCCCTGGACATCGTGCAGTCGCTCGACGAGCACTACGGCCGCGAGATCGACCTCGTGGCCACCCGGATCCACGATGCGATCCCGCCAGAAGTCGACCGGCGACCGATACCCGGAGGGTCACGAAACGGTTGGTTTGGCGCAGTCGACGCCGTGACCGGCGCGGCCGGCTACGGGTTCCCCATATCGGCCGACGAGCTGGACCCCGACACTCGTGGAAAACACAAGCTCAACCCTGTTGCGGACGCCCCCGGAAAGGCGTGGGCTGGCGTCCTACGCGGCCTCGGCAGAGCGGCCGGCCCTGCTGGCGCAGCCGTCACCATCTACGACGGCGTCGAGGGATACGCAAGGGGCGAAACCTCGGCTGCTGAAGCGTCACTGGAGACAGTAGGCGCTCTCGCCGGTGGCGCCACAAGCGGTGCGGCGCTTGGGGCCATGACGGGCAGTGCTGTCGGCCCACTTGGCGCGATCCTCGGCGCTGGCGTCGGCGCAGCGGTCGGCAGCTACTTGGGAAAGAAGGGGGGAAGTGCGGTGTTCGACCGATACTTCACCCCGTGACTAGGAGGAACCGAATGGACGACGACAAACCTTCCCTCAACCACAAAATTCGCTGGATCTGGCTAAGGCCGCCGACCTGGGCTGCATTCACACACAACATCCGCCTAATAGTGGCTAACGACCCCTCGGTCGTCGTTCGAATTTTCGGAAGTCTGGCGGTTATCGGCGGGGTGATCATCTGGGGCGAGTTCTTTGCCTGATTGGAGGTCAGCGGCGCAGGCTCGGATCACTCGTCGAGAAGATCTCTGCATTCCTCTTCGGTCGATTGCTCGAGGCACTCCATCCACCGAACCTGGTCGTCAACCCAGGGATGCCGCGGTTCCTGTCCGACATCCTGACGCCACACGTAGTTGTCGCACAGGATCGCAACGCCACTGGCGTCGACCGCCCTGCGGCCGATATCCGCTCCCATGCACTGCGCACCGAGGCGTGGCCCCGCCTGCCGCATCGCCTCCTCGACTGCCGGATTCGGCGCCAACTGCGGGTCACGCGACCACGCGGCACCGTCGGTGTACTGCAAACGGGTGCAGTAGGCGGTCACGCCGTCAGCGAAGACGGCCAACGCACCGCGGGGCCCGCACTCAGCACCCTCGGTCACGATCGCCGGGGTCGGCGCAGCAGGACTGTGGGGTGTCTCGTAGAGCGGTGTGGAGGTCGGTGTTGCGATCTCCTCCGAAACGGTCAATTCGGCCGTGGTCGCAACCGGCGACGACGAAGTGGCGGATGTGGGAGCCGGCCCCGGCGCCCGGTCAGCGTCTCCTCCGGGCTCGCCGCACCCGGACACAACGACGAGCACTGTCGCCAGCACACCGATCACTCTCACTCGCTCCGCGGCTACGTTGATGTGATCAGTATTGACACCGTCATCATGGTCGGAGGCCTCTTGCAGAAACCAGTTCGCGCAGTCCCCCGCAAGGCCAGCTGAGTCCAGGCGCAATCGGGCGAGTAGTCCGCGAGCACTCGGCGGTGACGGCATCGGCGTTCCTCTTTCACTGACGCGAACTGGGACGACGCGTTCGTGTCGTACCCAGGTGATCTAATCGAACACATGA
>NZ_JAALDT010000531.1:0-1644 GCF_014144995.1 Dietzia sp. DQ11-71
GTGGGCGGCGCCGCGGCGACCCTGCCGGCCGGCCCGTACCGCGATCTCGTGACGGGCAACCCCGTGCCGGCGCCGGCGCTCGTCGGGGTGCGGGCCGGGATGCAGACCGAGACCACCTCGTGCGTCTACACCAGTGGGATGGGCCGATTCGGTCGCATGGACCTCGAGCGACTCGACGTGGACGCTCCGCCTGCGGCCGCCTACGCCGAGATGTGCAACCTCGTGGCCTACTCGCTGGCCACCGGGACGATTTTCCAGCCCGGCCTGACCCTCGAGGTGGGCGGCCCACAGCCGCTCGTCGCCACCGCCGGGGTCTCACCGTTCACCGGGCAGGAGATCCTCCGGTTGGCACCCGCCGACCATCCGTGAACCCCGCCGGCCGGCCGTGAACCCTAGGGGCGCTGGCGGCCGTTCCGCTCGACGACCAACCGCGTGGTGGCGGCCAGCTGGAACGGCCGGATCACCGGCTCGATGCGGCTGATCAGCCGCTCCTTCTTGAGCTTGGCGATCACACTGCGCACCAGTTCCGGCAGCGGGTTCCCGGCGTGGTCGACCAGCGGGTAGATCCGCACCTCCGGCGCCACGCGGGCCATCTCCACGATCGCGTCGACATGGTCGGCCAGATCCATGCGGTCGGCATAGGTGAACAGCAGGTGCGAGCACAGCACCAGGTCGGCCGAGTCGTCGGCGAGAGGGAGCGAGGGAAGAGCCCCGGCCACATACCGCTCGGGGGCGGTGGCCAGGTGGCCCAGCATCCGGTCGGCCGCCGAGCGGCGGATGACCTCGTGCCCCACGACCCCGCCGCGGACGTCCCAGTCATAGTCGAACTCACGCGCGTGCTTCTGCGCCAGGGACCGCTCGACGTCCTCGAGGATCCGGCCGCGGAGGTCGTCCGCGCCGAGCGCGTACTGCGGGTCCACCGCGACGGCGTCGCCACCCGCCACACAGATCTCGGCCACCGCGCTGGCCGCGCCACCGGGGCAGTCAACGATGCGCCCCTTCAGGTCGGCCTCGTCCAGGCCGAACATATCGGTGTACTCGTCCAGCGACCGTGCACTGACGAGGACGTCGGTGTCCTCGAGCGCGTGGAAGGTGGTGTGGGGACTTGCGGTCACCTGGGGACTCTCCTGAAGTCGGCTGGCCCGGTCCTGTTCCGGGCCGTGGGGTCTGAATCGTTAACCCGGGTTCCGTCGGAGACCGCCTCGCATGGCGGATGCGGCCCGACCGATCCCGGCGGGCCCTCGCATCGTCGGTACTACGCCAAGACGGCGTGGGCGATGCGGGACCACGTCGGTCCGCCTCGCCAGCACATCAGCACGTCTTTTGGCACGCTCTCACCGTAACAGCGGGGTCGGACACCGGCCACCGGGAAGTTCACGGTGTTCAGAAGAGGCTGCCACACGAGGGTCCGGACGGCCGTGAGGTGGACCACACCGGCGACTCGGCACGCGTTAGGGTTCTGTCCCATCGGCGTGGGTCCTCTGCCGCGCGGTCTCGACCCCGGGAGCATTCGTGAGAACACCGTCCAGCCGGCGCACATCATCCGGACCGTCCACCGTCGCCGGAGCACTCGCGCTGGGCGTCGCGGTCGCCCTGGCCCCCGCCACGGGCCCGCTCGGCGCACCCGAGGCCGCCGCCCAGGGG
>NZ_JAALDT010000532.1:0-1519 GCF_014144995.1 Dietzia sp. DQ11-71
TCTCGGTGCCCAGGATCTCGATCTGCTCCAGCACGGTCTTGCGGGGCAGGCCGGCGTGGTCGATGAGGAACAGCTGACGCTGGTAGTCGCCCACGTGCTCGCGCATCGTCATGTAGCGGTCGATGATCTGCTGCGGCGAGCCGACGGTCAGCGGGGTCTGGGCGGTGAAGTCCTCCAGCGACGGGCCGTGGCCGTAGACGGGGGCGTTGTCGAAGTAGGGGCGGAACTCGTCGACCGCGTCCTGGCTGTTGGCGCGGGCGAAGAACTGCCCGCCCAGGCCGACGATCGCCTGGTCCGCGGCGCCGTGGCCGTAGTGCTCGTAGCGGCGGCGGTACAGCTCGACCATCTGCTTGGTGTGGTGGATCGGCCAGAAGATGTTGTTGTGGAAGAAGCCGTCTCCGTAGAACGCGGCCTGCTCGGCGATCTGCGGCGAGCGGATCGAGCCGTGCCACACGAACGGCGCGACGCCGTCCAGCGGGCGCGGGGTCGAGGTGAACTGTTGGAGGGCCGTGCGGAACTTGCCCTCCCAGTCCACGACGTCCTCGTGCCACAGGCGGTGGAGCAGTTCGTAGTTCTCGATCGCGATCGGCAGGCCCTGCCGGATGTCCTGCCCGAACCACGGGTAGACCGGGCCGGTGTTGCCACGGCCCATCGTCAGGTCGACCCGGCCGCCTGCCAGGTGCTGCAGCATCGCGTAGTCCTCGGCGATCTTCACCGGGTCGTTGGTGGTGATCAGGGTGGTGGCCGTCGACAGGATGATCTCGGAGGTCCTGCCCGCGATGTAGCCCAGCGTCGTGGTGGGGGAGGACGTCACGAACGGCGGGTTGTGGTGTTCGCCCAGCGCGAAGACGTCGAGGCCCACCTGCTCGGCCAGAGTGGCGTACTCGACGACCGCCTCCAGTCGCTCGTGCTCGGTGGGTATCCGCCCGGTGGTGGGGTCCGGGGTGATGTCGGCGATGCTGAAGATTCCGAACTGCATGATGGTGGCCTCTCGTCTGTTGGTGTCCCCATCTTAACTAGCTGACATATCAAACAAAAGGGTGTGGGGCGGTATTCCCCCTCACATGGCGGGTGCCGTCCGGCCTGCTCCGGTGTGGACGGTTCCGCAGCCGCCCCTCGCGACGGCGTCTGGCCTGCGCAGCGGTGCACGCCAGACGCCATGGCGGGACGCGGCTGCGTCCTGGTCGAGCAGGCGCGGGAGCGACACGCCAGCCTCGCGGGCGACACGCCAGGCGCGGGAGCGGCTGTCAGGGTAGGGCTGCGAGGCGATTCCGGCCGGCCCGGGTCCGTCTGCTATCGTGTCCGGCATGTCGAACGCTCGCGCTTATTGGCGCTTTATGTGGGCTCCGGGTGGAGCCCGCGCCGCGAGCGCACGCGTCCGCTAGACGGACGTCTCGACACCCGGAGCCCAGAGGCGGTGACCACCATGGTCGCCGCCTTCCGCCTTTCCAGACGGCGGATCCGGGTGCGCGAGATACAGGGCACCACGAGATCACGGCACCCGGCCCGCCATGACCAC
>NZ_JAALDT010000533.1:0-300 GCF_014144995.1 Dietzia sp. DQ11-71
CCCGCGAGGCGCTGGTCGAGCGCAGTCGCGCCGAGGTCGCCGACGTGCTCGCCGGGCGCGATGACCGCCTGCTCGTGGTGGTCGGCCCCTGCTCGGTCCACGACACCGAGGCGGCCCTCGACTACGCGGCGCGACTCGCCGCGCTCGCGGAGGAGACGGCCGAGGACCTGCTCATCGTGATGCGCGTGTACTTCGAGAAGCCCCGGACCACCGTCGGGTGGAAGGGCCTCATCAACGACCCCGCGCTGGACGGGAGCTACGACATCCCGCGCGGGCTGCGCACCGCCCGCACCCTGCTGC
>NZ_JAALDT010000053.1:0-6456 GCF_014144995.1 Dietzia sp. DQ11-71
CGGGAGCCCCCGCGCACGGGCGGAGCCACGACCGCGGTGCGCGGTGCCCGGATACCGGTCGGGTGGGCCGTCTTGGAGGGGCGCGCCCGAGGGGTTATGCTTCCGGTGCGGTCGACTCTGCGTCGATCGACTTCGCGTGTCCTGCGGCAGCCCGGTTCCCGGGAGCCGCATCCGGGCCCCGGGGCCATGAGCCCCGGCCCCCCGGACGCCGGACCAGCAGGTGCCCCGCCCGACGGGGGTCCGGCCCGGCGCGGACACCAGGGCCCGCGGCCACCCGGCTCGAGGGCGAAACCCGATACATAGAAAGCGAGGACGAGGGCCTCGCGGTCCGGCTGCTTCCAAGCCGGACGAGCCCTCAACCCATCATGGCAGTCATCTCCATGAAGCAGCTGCTCGACGCAGGTGCCCACTTCGGCCACCAGACCCGCCGCTGGAACCCGAAGATGCGTCGGTTCATCTTCACCGACCGCAACGGCATCTACATCATCGACCTGCAGCAGACCCTGACGTACATCGACCAGGCGTACGAGTTCGTCAAGGAGTCCGTCGCCCACGGCGGCACCGTCCTGTTTGTCGGCACCAAAAAGCAGGCCCAGGAGGCCATCGCCGAGGAGGCCGCCAAGGTCGGTATGCCGTACGTCAACCAGCGTTGGCTGGGTGGCATGCTCACCAACTTCCAGACCGTGCACCAGCGGCTCGTCCGCCTCAAGGAGCTTGAGTCCATGGAGCAGTCGGGCGGATTCGAGGGTCGCACCAAGAAGGAAATCCTCATGCTCACGCGTGAGAAGAACAAGCTCGAGCGCACGCTCGGCGGTATGCGTGACATGAGCAAGGTCCCCTCCGTGGTGTGGGTCGTCGACACCAACAAGGAGCACATCGCCGTCGGCGAGGCCCGCAAGCTGAACATCCCCGTCGTCGCGCTGCTCGATACCAACTGTGATCCGGACGTCGTCGACTACCCGATCCCGGCGAACGACGACGCCATCCGCTCGGTCACCGTGTTGACCCGCGTCATCGCCTCCGCCGTCGCCGAGGGCCTCAAGGCCCGCTCGCAGGCCGGCAAGGCCACCGGCGAAGAGGCCGAGCCGCTCGCAGAGTGGGAGACCGAGCAGCTGGACCAGGTCACCGGCGCCGCCACGGCAGAGCGTGCCGAGGCACCCGCCGAGGTCACCGGCACCGAGTCCCCCGTGGCCGAGGCCCCCGAGGCCGACGCCCAGGAGATCGCGGCCGCCACCTCCGAGGCGCCGGCCACCGAGGCCTGATCCTCACCACCAGCTCGAGCACCGTCGGGCCCGGCCGCCCACGATCCCCACGGGGATCATCCGGGGGCCGGGCCCGAGGTGTCGGAGGCGGTGGGCGGACCATCCACCGACGCCCCGGCGTCTAGGGTGGAGGCGATCGCCCGCCGACCGACTCAGAACACTTTTCCGACAGATCACGAACCCCTTTAAGGAGGGTCGCCCCACCATGGCGAACTACACCGCTGCCGACGTCAAGCGTCTGCGTGAGCTCACCGGCTCCGGGATGATGGACTGCAAGAAGGCTCTGGAGGAGACCGACGGCGACTTCGACAAGGCCGTCGAGGTGCTGCGCATCAAGGGCGCCAAGGACGTGGGCAAGCGCGCCGAGCGCACCACGGCCGAGGGCCTGGTCGCCATCAAGGACGGCGTCATGATCGAGCTCAACTCCGAGACCGACTTCGTCGCCAAGAGCGCCGAGTTCATCGCACTGGCCGACAAGATCGTCGAGGTCGCCGCGGCCCAGGGGATCTCCGACCTCGACGCGCTGAACGCCGCCGAGCTCGACGGCACCACCGTGGCCGACTCGGTCGTCTCCTTCTCCGCCAAGTCCGGCGAGAAGCTCGTCCTGCGCCGTGTGGGCAAGCTCGACGGTCCCGTGGCCGTCTACCTCCACAAGCGTTCCTCCGACCTGCCGCCCGCCGTCGGCGTCATGGTCGCCTACTCCGGTGAGGGCGAGGCCGCCGAGGCCGCCGCGCGCTCCGCCGCGATGCAGGTCGCCGCTCTGAAGGCGCAGTACGTGTCCCGCGAGGAGGTGCCCGCCGACATCGTCGCCAAGGAACGCGAGATCGCCGAGGCCACCGCCCGCGAGGAGGGCAAGCCCGAGCAGGCGCTGCAGAAGATCGTCGAGGGTCGACTCAACGGCTTCTACAAGGATGTTTGCCTGCTCGACCAGCCGTCGGTGACCGACAACAAGAAGACCGTCGGTGCCCTGCTGGACGAAGCCGGCGCCTCGGTCTCGGCCTTCCTGAGGTTCGAGGTCGGCCAGGCCTGACCACGGCCCGAACCCGCCGTTGCGGGTTCCCGAACGACGGCGGTACCCGGTACTCCGGGTACCGCCGTCGGCGTTCGTACGGCCGGGTGTGCCCGTACCCGGCGGGCTGGAGTGTGGCGGCCGTGGCGATAGGGCAGAATGAACCCGGTCCCACCACGGACCACACGCCACTCCGGCCAATCGACGTCGGGGGTGTGAACGCGCGCGACACGGGCTGGATCCGCCCGGGACGAGGAGAGGGATGACCGACCCGCGGGACGGCTACAAACGTGTGATGCTCAAGCTCGGCGGTGAGATGTTCGGCGGCGGCGGCGTGGGGATCGACCCGGACGTCGTGCAGTCCGTCGCCCGGCAGATCGCCGATGTGTCCCGGACGGGGGCGCAGATCGCGATCGTGATCGGTGGAGGCAACTTCTTCCGGGGTGCTCAGCTGCAGCAGCGAGGACTCGACCGGGCGCGCAGCGACTACATGGGGATGCTCGGCACCGTCATGAACTGTCTGGCCCTGCAGGACTTCCTCGAGCAGGAGGGGGTGTCGACGCGGGTCCAGACCGCCATCCACATGGGGCAGGTCGCGGAGCCGTACATCCCACTGCGCGCGGAACGACACCTGGAGAAAGGCCGCGTCGTGATCTTCGGGGCCGGGATGGGCATGCCCTACTTCTCGACCGATACCACCGCAGCCCAGCGCGCACTGGAGATCAAGGCCGACGTGCTGCTCATGGCCAAGGCGGTGGACGGCGTCTACACGGACGACCCCCGTACCAATCCCGACGCCGAGCTCTTCAGCCGGATCGAGCACCGCGAATGCCTCGAGCGGGGCCTGAAGGTAGCTGATGCCACGGCGTTCAGCCTCTGCATGGACAACGACATGCCCATCCTCGTGTTCAACCTCCTCACCGAGGGCAACATCGCGCGCGCCGTCGCCGGTGAGCAGATCGGGACGCTGGTGGCCAGCACGGCCTGACACGTCCTCGACCCGACCACCGACACCGACCCCAACGAAAAGGGACAGACATGATCGACGACACTCTGCTCGAGGCCGAGGACAAGATGGAGAAGGCGATCGAGCACGTTCGCGACGAGCTCTCCGCCATCCGCACCGGCCGCGCCAACCCGGGCATGTTCAACCGCGTGTTCTGTGAGTACTACGGGAGCATGACTCCCATCACCCAGATGGCGACCATCTCGGCACCCGAGCCGCGCATGCTCATCATCAAGCCGTACGAGATGTCGCAGATCGGTCCGATCGAGAACGCCATCCGCAACTCGGATCTGGGCGTCAACCCGACCAACGACGGCCAGGTCCTCCGCGTGACCGTGCCGCAGCTCACCGAGGAACGGCGTCGCGATCTGGTCAAGCAGGCCAAGGCCAAGGCCGAGGACGGACGCATCGCGGTCCGTGGCGTCCGGCGCAAGGCGATGGACGAGCTCAAGCGGATCGACAAGGACGGCGAGGCCGGCGAGGACGAGGTCAACGCCGCGGAGAAGGAGCTGGACAAGCTCACCCAGCGATTCGTCGGCGAGGTGGACGAACTCGTCAAGGCCAAGGAAGGCGACCTGATGGAGGTCTGACCTCCGCGACACCCATCACCCGAGAACCGAGGAGTATGCCGTGGACCCCGCACCCCAGGGCCCGCCCGGGCCCACCGCCGCGGCCGCCGCACCTCCGTCGCGCGCCGGCCGTGACCTGACCCGGGCGATCCCGGTCGGGGTCGGCCTGGGCGCGCTCGTTATCGCCAGTATCGCCTTCACCCCCCGCGCGTGGTATCTGGTCGCCGCTGGCGCCGTCGCCGTCGGCACCTGGGAGGTCTTCAAACGCCTACGGCAGGCCCGGTTCGCGCTTCCCCTGTTCCCGCTGCTCGCAGGCGGGCAGGCCATGGTCTGGGCGGGTTACCTCAACGGGGCGGAAGGCGCGTTCGCCGCGTTCGCCGTCACCGGCGTGGTCGTCCTGGTCTGGCGTCTGCTCATGGCCGGTCTGACCACCGCACCGAAGAACTACATGCGCGACGTGTCGGTCGCGGTGTTCGTGTTGGTGTGGATCGCGGTTCCGGGAGCCCTCGGCGCGATGCTGTCGGACGGTGACTACGGCGCGCAACGGGTCGTGGCCCTCATCCTGCTGGTCGTGTGCTCCGACGTCGGGGGGTACGTGGCCGGGGTGCTCTTCGGTAAGCACCCCATGGCCCCGGCGATCAGCCCCAAGAAGTCCTGGGAGGGATTCGCCGGGTCGATCCTGTTCGCCACGGTCGGTGGCGCACTCGTGGTCGCCCTGCTCTTCGACGACAGCATCTGGAAGGGCCTGTTGCTCGGCGTCCTGACGGTCTTCACCGCGACGCTGGGCGACCTGGTGGAATCCCAGGTGAAGCGGGACCTCGGAATCAAGGACATGGGCACGCTCCTGCCGGGGCACGGCGGATTCATGGACCGCCTCGACTCCGTGCTGCCCACCGCGGTGGTCGTCTGGGTCATCTTCACCTACGTCGTGCCGACCTGAGTCGTCGACCACCTCCGTTGGCACGGGTGACGTCGGCACGGGGCGAAGCCGCGAAGTGAGCGGACCGTCCGACCCGCGCCGGGGGTCGCGCGTCAGTGTCGGGCGGTCAGTTTGCGCGCCTTGCGTGCGCGCATCCGCAGCTGGAGGATCCGGAAGCCGGCGAACAGGGCCATGATCAACGCGCCGGCGATCGCGGCGAAGAGGATCAGCACCCCAAGCGGGAGGGTGAACTCCAACCCGAGAAAACGGACGTCGGTCGAGGTCGTGTTCTGCGCGATGAAGATCAACAGCAGGATGGTGACGAGCGCGCCCAGGACCAGACCCACCCACGCGGAGCCCAGAAGTCCCCCCGACGAATCGGGGACAGCATCCTGCTCGTGGGTGCGTGTCGCAGGGGTCGACTCGTCGGCGGGAACGAGGGTGGAGTCCGCGTGGGTGTCCTCGAGGGGGATCTCGTCGCGCCCCTCGACGGGGGCGGCGTGACGACGGTCTGTCGGGTCGTGTGATCGCTGTGCCATACCTGGACTGTATGCGCTGGCGGCGTCGGACGGCACCGCTCGCGATGTGTTGCGGTCGCCCGTTTCTGACACAATGGCCGCATCATGGCTGAACCTCTCCCGCTCGTTTTTGACGCCCCCCGCCGAGGGCTGCCCCCTCGTCACTTCGCCGACCTCGACGCCGACGGTCGCGAGGCGGCGATGGGTGAGCTCGGAGTTCCCGCATTCCGCGGCAAGCAGCTGGCCAACCAGTACTTCGGGCGCCTCGAGGCGGACACCCGCGAGATGACCGACCTGCCGGCCGGCCTGCGGGAGAAGGTCGGAGAAGAACTGTTCCCCTCGCTGACCTCGTCGCTACGACACGTCACCACCGACGAGGGCACCACGCGCAAGACCCTGTGGAAGCTGCACGACGGTTCGCTGGTCGAGAGCGTTCTCATGCGTTACCCCGACCGGGCGACCGTGTGCATCTCGAGTCAGGCCGGGTGCGGGATGGCGTGCCCGTTCTGCGCAACGGGGCAGGGCGGTCTGCAACGCAACCTCTCGGCAGCCGAGATCCTGGAGCAGGTCAGGGTCGCCGCCCGCGCCATGCGCGACGGTGAGATCCCGGGCGGGCCGGGGCGACTGTCCAACGTCGTGTTCATGGGCATGGGGGAGCCGCTCGCCAACTACAAGCGCGTCATGACCGCCGTGCGAGGCATCATCGCCCCGCCGCCGTCGGGATTCGGTCTGTCGCAACGCGCGGTCACCGTGTCGACGGTGGGCCTGGTCCCCGCCATCCACAAGCTGGCCGAGGAGGGGCTCCAGGTCACCCTCGCGGTGTCCTTGCACACCCCGGACGACGAACTCCGGGACACCCTGGTGCCCGTCAACAACCGGTGGCCGGTCTCGGAGGTCATGGACGCGGCCCGCCACTACGCCGATGCCACGGGGCGGCGGGTGTCCATCGAGTACGCGCTGATCCGTGACGTCAATGATCAGACCTGGCGGGGCGAGATGCTCGGTCGACTGCTCGCCCAGCGTCTCGGGCCCATGGCGCACGTGAACCTCATCCCGCTCAACCCGACGCCGGGCAGCGAGTGGGACGCCAGCCCCCGCCATCAGCAGGACGCCTTCGTCGCCGCCGTGCGCGCGGCCGGGGTCTCGTGCACGGTGCGCGACACCCGCGGCCAG
>NZ_JAALDT010000054.1:0-8786 GCF_014144995.1 Dietzia sp. DQ11-71
GGGGTCGCGGCGGCCGGGGCCTCGGGGGCCGGGGCTTCGGCGGCAAGGGCGTCAGGGGTGGCGACCTCGCCGGCCCGGACGTCGGAGACGGAGTCCTCGTCGACCGTGGTCTCCTCCGACGCGCGCACCGGCGCCGGCTGGTACTCGGCCACCACGACGTGCGCGTTGGTGCCACCGAACCCGAACCCGGAGATGCCGGCCAGGGCGCGCCCGCTGTAGCGCGGCCACCCGGTGGTCTCCGTGACCACGCTCAGTCGCGCGGCGTCGAAGTCGATGTACGGGTTGGGGCCCGCGAAGTTGATCGTCGGCGGCAGGGCGTCGTTGGTCATCCCGAGGATGATCTTGGCGAGGCCGGCGGCCCCGGCGGCGGACTCCATGTGGCCGAAGTTGGTCTTGGCCGAGCCGAGCAGCGTGGGGCGGTCGGCCTCGCGGCCGCGGCCGAGCACCTGGCCCAGGGCGGTGGCCTCGATGGGGTCCCCGAGGATGGTGCCGGTGCCGTGCGCCTCGATGTAGTCGACCTCGCGCGGGTCGACGCCGGCGTCGGCGTAGGCCTGGCGCAGGACGGCGACCTGAGCGTCGGGGTTGGGTGCGGTCATACCGTTGGAGCGACCGTCCGAGTTCACGGCGGACCCCTTGATGACGGCGAGGATGTCGTTGCCGTCCCGTTCGGCCTCCGACAGGCGCTTCAGGATGAACACTCCCCCGCCCTCCGACCGGCAGATGCCGTTGGCATCGGACGAGAACGCCTTGATCCGCCCGTCGGGGCTGAGCGCGGCACCGGTCTTGGCGAAGCCCATGGTCGCGGCGGGCGCGAGCATCATGTTGACACCGCCGGCGACGACCAGGTCCGATTCGTGCAGTCGCAGCGAGTTGACGGCCTCGTGGATCGCCACCAGGGACGTCGAGCAGGCGGTGTCCAGCGTCATGGACGGGCCGCGGAAGTCGAACGTGTACGAGACCCGGTTC
Source organism: Dietzia sp. DQ11-71 (assembly GCF_014144995.1). Taxonomy (NCBI): domain Bacteria; kingdom Bacillati; phylum Actinomycetota; class Actinomycetes; order Mycobacteriales; family Dietziaceae; genus Dietzia; species Dietzia sp. DQ11-71. The sequence continues at coordinate 967 of NZ_JAALDT010000054.1, forward strand.
GAGATGATCGAGTTGGAGGCGCCGGTGACCGCGTACGGCGAGGCCGCAGCGGAGTCCGAGGTGAGGAACACCTGGTAGTCGCTGGAGGACGATCCCATGAAGACGCCGACCTCGTGGCCCTTGAGGTCGCTGGCGGGCAGGTGGGCGTTCTCCAGGGCCTCCCAGGTGAGCTCGAGTGCGAGCCGCTGCTGCGGGTCGACCATCTCGGCCTCGCGGGGGCTCATGCCGAAGAACTCGGCGTCGAAGTCCCGGACCTCGGCGTCGTCGAGCCAGCCGCCACGATCGGGCGCCTCGGACAGCACCTGCTGGACGTAGGCGTCGCCGGACCACTCGGACCAGCGGGTCGCCGAGCGGGGGGTGGTGGCGTCCCGACCGGAGGCGAGTAGCTCCCAGGTCGCCTCCGGGGTGTCGGCGCCGCCGGGGAAGCGGGTGGCGAACCCGATCACGGCCACGTCGAACTCCATGCCCGCGCCGCGGTCACGGAACGTGTGGAAATCGGTGGGCGCCTCGGATTCGACCGGTCCGTTGACGACGTACTCGGCCAGCGAGGCGATGGTGGGGTGCTGGTAGGCGACGGTCGCGTCGAGTGGTCGACCGATGAGGTCCTCGAGATCGGCGGACAGGGACACCGCGTCGCGGGACGACAGGCCGTATTCCTCCAGCGAGCGGTCGTCGGTGACCTTGGAGATGTCGAGCCCGGTGGCCCGGCAGACCCAGCCCCGCATCCATTCGCGGAGCTCTACTACCGTCATCTCGCTCTGTGCCATCGTCCTGGCTCGCCTTTCCTCGGGTGTCGTCCGGTGTGTCCCGTCGCGGCGGGGCACCCGTGGTGCTTGAACCGGCCCGGCCGGGCGGACGCTACTGCGCCGGCAGGTCCGGGAAGGCGGTCTGCTGGTGACCCCCGCGCAGGGTGCCGTCCACGTAGGCCGCCTTGCACGCGCGCCGCGCGATCTTGCCGCTGGACGTGCGGGGGATGGATCCGGCGGGGACCAGCAGCACGTCCTGGGCGGTGACGCCGTGACGTGCCGAGATCGCCGTGCGGACCGCGTCCGCGATGGGGCCCGGGTCGGCCTTGCCGGCGCCGGGTGCGCGCTCGCCGACCACGACGAGCGTCTCCGAGGAGTCATCGGCGGCGATCTCCGCGCCGTTACGCGCCTCCATCGGCAGCTGGTTGGCCGGCACCGAGAACGCGGCGACGTATCCGGGGCGCAGCGCATCGGAGGCGCCCTGCGCCGTGTTCTCGAGATCCTGCGGGTAGTGGTTGCGGCCGGCGACGATCACTAGGTCCTTGACGCGGCCGGTGATGTACAGCTGACCGTCCACATAGGCGCCGTAGTCGCCGGTGCGCAGCCATCGAGCGTCGGAGGGCACGGTCCCGAACTCCCGGACCGTGCGGGACCCCTCCTCGAGGCACTCGACGAGCCGGTTGCCGAAGGTGGCGTCCGACTCCTCGGGGCGCCCCCAGTAGGCGCGACCGACGTTGGTCCCGTACAGCCAGATCTCGCCGACGCGCCCTTCGGGCAGCTCCCGCCCGGTGCCGTCGTGCTCACCCGTGGCCTCGTCGATGTTCGCCTCGACGATGGTGGCCCACTGGCTCGGTGCGACGTACCCGCAGGCGACCTGCGGGATCGCGTCCTCGTTGCCTTCCACCTGCGCCGGGTCGAGGACGGTCATGACGCCCTTGTTGAGGTCCGACCGGTCCACGTGGATGACGATCGCCTCGTCGTCGCGGCGCGGCGAGGAGACGAACAGGGTCGCCTCGGCCATCCCGTAGGACGGCTTGATGACGGTCGGTGCGAGCCCGTAGGGCGCGAAGGCCTCGTTGAAGGCACGCATGGAGGCGGGGGTGACCGGCTCCGAACCGTTGATGATGCTGGTCACGCCCGACAGGTCGAGGGTCTCGCCGTCCCTCGGCAGCCCTCGGCGTGCGGCGTGCTCGAACGCGAAGTTGGGGGCGGCGGCGAACACCCCGTCGCCGTCCGACATCGCGCCCAGCTGCGAGACCCAGCGACCCGGGCGCTGCACGAACGCGCGGGGGCTCATCACCGTGATGGTGGCCCCGCCCATCGCGGGCAGGATCACCGTCAGCAGGCCCATGTCGTGGAACAGCGGCAGCCAAGTGACCCCGCGGGACGCGCGGGTCAGCCCGAGCCCGTCGAACAGCTGCATGACGTTGGTGACCACGTTGCGGTGGGTGATCTCCACACCGGCCGGTACGCGGGTCGAGCCGGAGGTGTACTGCAGGTAGGCGATGTCGTCGGCGCCGAGATCCGGTCTGGTCCACCCCGAGCCGAGCTCCGCGGGGATGGCGTCGACGGCGACGGTGCGCGGACGCTCTCGCGCAGGCAGGGAGCGGAACAACGTCCGGACCCCGGCCGCGGAGTCGGTCGAGGTGAGGATGACCGCGGGCGTGCAGTCCGCCAGGACCGCGTGGAGGCGGTCGTGGTGACCGGGCTCATCGGGGTCGAACAGGGGCACCGCGATGAGCCCGGCGTGGATGGCCGCGAAGAACGACACGATGTAGTCGAGGCCCTGCGGCGCGAGGATCGCGACCCGGTCCCCCGGCTTCGCGACCTGCTGGAGGCGGGCGGCGATGGCGTAGAGCCGGTCACCGAACTGCGACCATGAGAGTTCGTGCACCTCGCCGTCACGGGAGGACGAGTAGTCGATGTAGCGGTAGATCAGCCCGTCCTCGGCAGGATCCTCGCGGGCGGCGGAGACATTGGCTTCGACGAAGTCGACAAGGGTGGTGCGATCAGGGATGACGATCGCCCCACCGGCGTCGTGGTACTGCTCGAACTCCACGTTGCTCCGTTCCGATCCGTCTTACGTTGGTCGACGTCGTCGACCACGGAAATGCCGGGTGCACTGACGACAAGCTTGGTCGATCCTACAGCGTGCCCCAGAGCGCATCCGAACTCCGAATCATCCGGCTCGTCAGGCGTGTCGCAGGCCGAGCCCTCGGGAGGCGTGGACGGGTCACCCGTGGGCGATCTCCGGGGCGGCGTCGACGAGCTCACGCACGTGCCCGATCGTCCACTCCGGGACCGTCGTCCCCTCGATCACGTCCGGGTTGGTCGCGTACATGGCGTGGATCGCGTTGTTGGCGACGAACTCCTGGAACCGGGCGGCGCCGTCCACGACGTTGAGCGGGGCGTTGCAGATCAGGTCTCGGGAGTCGCAGATCTGGGCGGTCCTGTCGCCGAGTTCGCCGAAGCCACCCGGGCGGGGCCCGGTCATGGTGGCGCCGGCGATGAGCTGGGTGAGCCCGGTGGCCGGCTGTAGGGAAATCTCCATCCCCTGCCCGTTTCCGGGCGACAACCCCGGCGACTGACCCTGGCCCGGCACGCGGCGGCCGTCGGCGATGAGGACCGATCCCCGGACCAGGTCGGCGGGCACCGGCCCGTTGCCGGTACCGATCTCGCTGGTGAGGTCACCCGCGATCACCGCACCCTGGGAGAAGCCCAGGAGCACGAACGACGTGTACGGGCACCGCTCGTGCGTGGCGGCGAGCTCGGCGCGGGCCCTCTCGGTGCCCTCCGCCCGGCTCTGGTCGTAGGGGATCTCGTTGGGCGCCTGCGGGTTCCTGAACTGGGCCACGTAGGGGACGGTGAACACCTCGAGCCGGTCGTCCGGGTACTGCTCGCTCAGCGGGTCGGTAATCGTCCTCAGCAGGGCGTTGGGCAGGAAACCCGGGTTGTACGGGTCGTCGGTGGGGCTGCTCTCCCAGGTCCCCGGCACGGCGACCATCTCCACGTCCGGACAGTCCGCGGGCTGGGTCAGCTCCGGCTCCCCCGGGCCGGGCAGGGGCCCGTCGGGACCCGTGGGCAGCCCACGATTCCCGATCCACCATCCGATGCCCAGCACCAGCAGGACCACCAGCACGAGTGCCCCCAACGAGCACCCGAGACGACGGCCTCTCCCACGACGCATTCCGCGAGCCACGATACGAACTCCTTCCCGGCCTCCCCGCTCGACTAGGGCGGGTGGCCGACGACCGGTCAACGCCCCGGTGGCGCTGCGGGTTCCGGGAGCACCGGGAGGGTGTCCCGTCTCACCCCGGGGCGACACGTGCCGGGTCCTGCCGGACCGGGCGCCGCGGCGCTGTGTGCATTCGTCGGACTACGGACAGAGCTGGCCCGCCGAGGCGTCCACCACGACGCGGGAGAGCTCGTCGACCTCGCGATCCGAGTACCCGCCCGCCGAGATCTGACCGGCGACCGCGTCGGCGATCGTCGTCGTCTCGTCGGCGGCGCCCCCGGTCGTCCGGATGCGGCAGATGGTGTTGCCGGCGGCGACGAGCGAATCGGAGAGGTCCGCGGTGTCGATGCCCTCGCTCTCCAACGCCGCGAGATACCCGCGCTCCCGCGCGCCGACGGCCGGGGCGGTGTACCCGGAGGCGTCCGGATCGACGGGTGCGGGCGCCTCCGTGTAGCGGCCGGAATCCTCCGTCGCGGGAACGCGCGACACCCCGGGTGATCCGCTGCCGCCCGGGGGCGGGGCCAGCGTCTCGGAGTCGGGCACGCCGGAGACCGTCGAGTCCCCTCCGCCGCAGGCGGTGAGCATCCCACCGCCGACGAGCAGCGCGGCGGTCAGCGTCGCCAACCGGGTTCTCACGACGAGATCTCCGCCCGGCCACCGCTCACGGTGATGCGGCCGCCCTCGAACTCCATCTCCTGACCGTCCCTCGTGGTGCGCAGCGGGCCGGTCGGGTAGCCGAGCCGCCCGCGTTCGTAGTCGACCGTGCCCCAGGCGTCGAACACCGGCCCACGGGGGACCACGTGGGCCCCGGTGCGCGGGGACCAGTAGATGTACCCGCCCTGGAACCGGCTGAACGCGCCGTCCCGGGTGCTCAGGGCGATCTCGTCGGTGGTCGGGTAACCCAGCTCGGAGTTCTCGGCGCCGGCCTCGCGATAGGTCTCGAGGATCTTGCCCTCGACGACCTTCGGGCCCGTCTCCTCGGACCAGTAGACGGTCCCGCCCTGGAAGCCCTGGACGACACCCGGCTTGTTGGGGTTGGTGATCTCGTCTGTGGTCGGGTAGCCGAGCTCGCCGCGCTCGGCGCCGCGCTCCTGCCACATCGCCCGGATGCCACCGCGGACGGCGTGCGACCCGGTGGTGGGCGACCAGTAGATGACGCCGTTCTGGAAGGTGGAGAACCGGCCGCGGCCGTCCGGGGTGGTGGTCTCGCCCGAGGTCGGCAGCCCGAGCACCCCGTCGGGGCCGCCCTCGGCCTGGTAGGCCGCGCCGATCGCGCCGAGGACCGAGTGGGCCCCGGTCCCCTGCGACCAGAAGGCGCGGCCGAAGCGGAAGTCGGTGGCCTTGCCGCCGCGGACGTCGTACTCGCCGGTCAGACACGGCCCCAGGCCGGGCTGCCGCTCGGCGAGGCGTGCGATGTCGCCACTCGCCGCGCACGGCTTCTCGACGTTCTCGATCCCCACCGCCGTCGCGAACTGCGGCCATGCCTGGGTCATCTCGAACTGCCAGTACGGCCAGGTGTGCGTGCCGGACGGGCGGAAATTGGCGGTGACCTCGACCCCGGCGGCGCGGGCCCGGTTGACGAAGGTCTGCGTGGTCATCCGCGAGAGCAGCTCGAGGCCGTAGCCGGGGAAGTTGGTCGGGATGTCCGGCAGGCCGGACGGCTGGTCCCAGGGCCCGGTGTTGCCGCTGCCGGCGGAGACGTAGACGCTCTGCCCGCGCATCTTCTCGGTGTGGAGCTTCGGGTCCTGTTCCTGCCAGCGCCGGGACCCGAGCGGGCCCCACATGCTCTCGGCCGGGTAGCCGCCGGCGTCCTGCATGGCCACCTTGACCGCCTCGGGCATCCCGAAGCTGGTGGTGTCGAGGAAGCCCGAGTAGCTGGCGGCGAAGTCGAAGTGATCCGGGTAACGCTGGGCCAGCATCATCGCGGCCGTTCCGCCCATGGACAGTCCGGCGACGCCGTGCTTGTCACCCACCCGCCAGTCGCGGGCCAGTAGCGGCGGCAGTTCCTGCATGAGGAACGTCTCCCACTGGTACGCCGCGCCCTTGGCGTCGGAGACCCAGTCCGTGTAGAAGCTCGACTCTCCACCGATCGGCAGGACGATGACGGCGTTCTTGGCGTCGAAGAACTGCGAGATCTTGGTCTCGAGCGTCCAGCCGCTGGCGTCGTCGCGGGCCCGCAGCCCGTCGAGCAGGAGCAGGGACGGGTAGGTGCGCTCGGGGTCGGCGTTCCACTGGGCCGGGAGCATGAGCTGCACCTGGATCGCCTGCTCCATGGCTGGTGACCGGACCCAGAGTGCCACCCGGTTGGCGGACTTCCACTCGACCTTGTCGAGCCGGACACCGGACGGCGGCGTCGACGGCACGCGCAGGGTCGGCGCCTCGGGCGCAGTGGCGGGACTCTCCGCGGGGGTCGACCGCGCCGGGCTCTCCGCCGGGCTCGTCTGCCCCGGGGTCGGCCGGGACGGCGTCTCCTGTGCCGCCGCGACGGGCGGGAGGACGAGACCGGAACCCACCACGGACGCCACGAGGGGAGCCGCGAGGAGGGACGCCCACCGGTGCCGGGGGCTCGCGTCTGAGCTGGGGGTCGCCATGTGTTGTTCTCTTCCTTGCCGCGTCGTCTCGCCGAATAGTTAGTGGGCGCGCGTCAGAACGACCGGCGCCACATGTATCCGGAGCCCGGGTCCGTGGTGCGCCCGCGGGTTCCCCTCCCGCGGCCGAACCCGGTGGTCAGATGCGACCGGGGCCCCGCACGAGAATCTACGCGCGGGGCCCCGGTGTGACGGGTGAGGACTCGCTGACGGGAGTCCGATTCGTCGGCTAACTCTGCGCGATCACCACGCGTGGGCGTCCATCACGTCGAGGATCTGCGCCGAGCGGGCCGCGATGAGGTCGTCGTTCCAGTAACCCCAGCCGTGGATGCCGGTGGTGCGGTACTCGAACGTGGCCTTGTTCGGCGCGGCGTTCATGGTGTTCTGGAACGCCAGCGTCGAGCCGCGGGACAGGCCCTCGAGGATGATGCCGTTGAACGTGTTGAACACGGACTGCAGGCTGGAGGGCTGGTCGTACCGGCCCGGGATGGCGGACCCGGCGGTCACGTACATCGGGATGTCGCGCAGCTTGGCGGCGTTGAGCAGCGGGTCGTGCTCGCCCCACTTCGGCGAGCCCGGCAGACCCCACATGGCGAACGGGTCGCACTTGCACTGGTCGAACATCGCCAGCGGGATCATGGTGTACATGCCCGGGGCCGTGGGGTTCATGTAGCCGGAGAACACCGAGACCTGCTTGAACTGGTCGGGATGCTTGGCGGCGAGCGTCGCGGCCGCGGAGCCGCCCATCGACAGGCCGGCGACGGCGTTGTTGTTCGGGGCCACGCCGAAGTGGGCCTGCAGGTAGCCGGGGAGCTCCTCGGTCAGGAACGTCTCGTACTTGTACTCGAGCAGGTTGCCGCCCAGGTTGATGGGCCGCTCCCAGTCGGAGTAGAAGGACACCTGGCCGCCGACGGGCATGACCAGGGTGATGTTGTCCTGCAGGAAGATGCGCTGGGCCTGGGCGTCGTGGGTCCACGCGTTCCAGTCGTCACGGGCGCGCAGCCCGTCGAGCAGGTACAGACCGGCGTTACCGCCGAAGCGGGCCGGCTGGACCTGGACCTTGATGTCCCGCTTCATGGCCGGCGAGTAGACGTTGCACAGCTGGACCCAGGAGGCGACCGGGTCCCACTGGCAGCCGGGACGCAGCCAGTTACGGAAGCCCACCGGGTTCTCGTCACCACCGGCCGGCCGGAACGCGGGGGCGGCGGGCGGCGCGGCAGCCGAGCCCGCGGACCCGAGGCTGGCCGACGA
>NZ_JAALDT010000055.1:0-1907 GCF_014144995.1 Dietzia sp. DQ11-71
CGTCGCCCTCTCCGTGGGCGCGCGACCCGAGCACGTGGCCGAGGCCCTGCGGGGCTTCACCGTGGGCGCCCATCGCGCGGAGCCGGTCGACACGATCGACGGGGTCGCCTACGTGGACGACTCGAAGGCCACCAACCCCCACGCCGCCCGGACCTCGCTGCTCGCGGGCGGGACGATGGTGTGGATCGCCGGGGGCCTGCTCAAGGGCGCCGACGTGGAGCCGCTGGTCGCCGAGGTCTCGGGCGTGCTGCGCGGCGTGGTCCTCATCGGCCGCGACCGTGGGCGGATCGCCGAGGCATTGGCCCGACACGCGCCGGCGGTGCCCGTCGTGGAGCTGGCCTCGGGAGACGATGACGATGCCGCGGGTCCCGACGAGCCGCAGCAGACGATGGACCGGGCGGTCGCCGAGGCCGCACGGATGGCCACCGGAGGCGACACCGTGTTGCTCGCCCCCGCGGCCGCGTCGATGGACATGTTCACCGACTACGGTCACCGCGGGCGCAGCTTCGTCCTCGCCGTGGGCCGCGTGGCCGGGAGGTAGGGCAATGGCAATCGACAAGGCAGCGCGCCAGAAGCCGGCGCGTGAGAAGACGGCGCGTGAGAAGACACAGCACGAGCGCGCGGACACCGAGACGCGACCGGACCTGCTCGGGCGGATCGCCGCACCCCTGGCCGCCATCAATCGCGCGCCCCTGACCTCGTACCACGTGGTCATGGTGGTCACCGCCCTGCTCACCGTCATCGGATTGGGCATGGTGCTGTCCAGCTCCAACGTGCTCGCCTTCTCCGGCGGCGGCACGCCGTTCGACATCTTCCTGCGCCAGGCGCTCTTCGTCCTCATAGGCTGGGTCGGCTTCGTCACCGCGCTGCGCGTCCGCATCGAGCTGGTCCGGGCCGCGGCATTCCCGCTGCTGCTGGTCGCGATCGGACTGCTCGTGGCCGTGCTGATCCCCGGGGTCGGGTCCGAGATCAACGGGTCGAAGGGCTGGATCGACCTGGGGCTGTTCTCGATCCAGCCCGCGGAGATCGCCAAGTTCGCCTTCATCCTCTGGGCGTGCTCGGTGGTCGCCAAGCGGATGCGCACGGGGTACTGGCTCGATCTGCTCTTCCCGGCCGTGGTCGGCTACCTCGTCGTGGCGGTCCTCGTCGTCGTCGCCCCCGACCTGGGCATGGCCACCGCGGTGACCATCGCCTTCCTGTGTGTGCTGTGGTTCTCCGGGTACCCCACCCGGCACTTCGTGTGGGTCATCGCGGTCGGCGTCGTGGTCTTCGGCGTGCTCGCCGTGGCGTTCGCCTACCGCTTCGAGCGGATCCGGACCTACTTCGACACCTTCCGGGGCGATTTCTCCAACCCCCAGGGCGCGGCCTACCAGTCGTACCAGGGCATGCTCTCGCTGGCCGACGGCGGATTGTTCGGCGTCGGGCTGGGGCAGTCCAGCGCCAAGTGGTTCTACCTGCCCGAGGCCACCAACGACTTCATCTTCGCGATCATCGGCGAGGAGCTGGGCTGGTTCGGTGCCGCGGTCGTGGTGTCGCTCTACCTCACCCTCGGGTGGGTCGGCATGCGCGTCGCACTGCGATCGGTCGACCCGTTCCGCCGCCTGCTCGCCGGCACCGTCACCGCGACGATCGTCATCCAGGCCTTCATCAACATCGGGTATGTGGTCGGCCTGCTGCCGGTGACGGGTCTGCAGCTGCCCCTGATCTCCAACGGCGGCACGTCGGCGGTCGTCACCCTGACCTCGCTCGGGCTGCTCGCCAACTGTGCCCGCCACGAGCCGGAGGCCATCTCCGCGATCCTCAGCTCCCCGTCGCGGCGTCGGCGCAGCTGGCTCGCGCTGCCGGACCCGCGGCCCTACACGCCCGAGCGGCCGGTCCCGGCCTCCGCCACGCCCGGACGGTCCAGC
>NZ_JAALDT010000056.1:0-8681 GCF_014144995.1 Dietzia sp. DQ11-71
GTGCCGGCGCTGGCGGTGGCGATCGCCGACGACCCTCTGGCCCCGGCCGGCGCGGCGCGGAACCTCTTGGCCATGCTTCCCTCGGCGCGGACGACGCTGGAGCTGGAGCCGGAGGCGCTGGGCCACAACGCGTGGGCCCGCCGCCCCGCCGAGGTGGTCGCCCGGGTGCTGTCGTGGATCGACCGCGAGCTGGGTGCCGTCACCCCTGGTGGGGACGACGACGAGGTAGTCGACGCCTGAAGAACTCGTACGTGAGGACCGCCTTCCGGGCCTCCTGGGAGTTGTCGGCGGCGCCGGCGTGCCCGCCCTCGATGTTCTCGTAGTACTGGACCTCGTGTCCCGCGTCCTCCAGGGCGGCGGTCATCTTGCGGGCGTGGCCCGGATGGACGCGATCGTCCCGGGTCGAGGTGGTCATGAGGACCGGCGGGTAGCGGACCTCCGAGGCGGGCCGGATGTGCTGGTAGGGGGAGTAGGCACCCAGGAAGTCGTCCCAGTCGGCGGTGTCCGGGTCCCCGTACTCGGCCATCCACGACGCTCCGGCCAGGAGCAGGTGGTAGCGCTTCATGTCCAGCAGGGGCACGGCGATCGCGAGGGCACCGAAGAGCTCCGGATAGCGGGTGAGCATGACGCCCATGAGCAGGCCGCCGTTGGACCCGCCGGTCGCCCCGAGCTGATCGCGGGTCGTCACGCCCTCCTCGACGAGGGCGCGGGCCACGGACGCGAAGTCCTCGAACGCCCGGGGACGCTTCTCCCGTACGGCGGCGCGGTGCCACGACGGCCCGTACTCACCGCCGCCGCGGATCCCCGCCACGACGTACACCCCGCCCTCCTCGAGCCAGAGCGCGCCGCGCAGGGCGGCGTAGGCGGGGCGCATGGACACCTCGAACCCGCCGTAGCCGTAGAGGATGGTTGGGCGTGGTCCGGCGGGGCCCGGCCCGCGCATGACCGTGTAGGGCACCTCGGTGCCGTCGTCACTCACGGTGGTGTGACGGGTGACCTCGATCCCGGAGGAGTCGAACCGGTGGGGCGTCGAGCCGAGGGTGGTGGTGCTGCCGTCCGCCCGGAGCAGGACCAGCGACGGCGGGACGACCGGCCCGGAGACCGCGAGCACCGCGTCGTCGGGGTGTGGGCGCTCGCCCGCCTGGGTGGGTGCGGCTGAGCTGGGTGCGGTTGAGCTGGGTGCGGCTCCTGATACCGGGTCGTCGTCCATCCCGGAGAGCCGGTCGCAGGACAGCACGTCGACCGAGACGTGCTCCGGCAGGCCCTCGACGGGCAACGGGGACCACTCGCCGTCGGCGGTGTCGGGGAGGGAGAACGCGTCGATCCGCGACTCGGTGTCGTCGAGGACGGTGAGCAGGATCCGGCCGCGGCCCCAGGTGACGTCCTCCACGGTCGTGGACGGGGTGGGGGAGAACAGCACGACGGGCTCCGGCAGCCGACCCGGCTCGGCGTCGACGGCGGCCCACGGCACCACGAGCACCGACCCGCCGGGGTGGGAGCGGCCGGCGATCTCCAGATCGGTGCGGGGGCGCAGCATGAGCCAGTCGCCGCACGAGGTGACGTCACAGTCCTCGGGCACGGGCACCGCGAGTGGGGTGGTGGAGGCGGGGTCGGTGCCCGGGGTCCAGAACACCTCCTGCGAGGTGTGGAAGTCGGGCGCCCGGCTGGCCAGGAACCGCCCGGTGACGGGGTCGTGCGAGGCGCCCACCGCGACGTCGTCGGTGCGGCCCTCGAAGATCACCGGGGCCTGGGCGGGATCGGTCCCGCGACGCCAGAGCCGCACCACACGCGCGTACCCCGAGTCGGTGGCGTCGGAGCCGCCCGGGTCCAGCGGCGCGGTGAGGAGCACGGTGTCGCGGTCCACCCAGGACACCGAGCACTTGGCCTCGGGCAGGTGGAACGCCCCCTCCCCGGCGGTGACGAAGCGGCGCTCGGTCAGATCGAACTCCCGGACCTCCACGGCGTCCGCGCCCCCGCGGGACAACCGCAGGAGCGCCCGGTCGTCGACGGGACGACGCACGACCGTGCCGGAGTACACCCAGTTGACGCCCTCCTCGTCGGCGAGGGCCCCGACGTCCACGAGCGTCTCCCAGGCCGGGTGGTCGACCCCCGGCGCCCCGTCGGCCAGCACGGTCCACGGCACCCGGCGCCACAGCCCGCGGGGGTGGTCACCGTCCTTCCACAGCGTGTAGGCGTACCGGCCGCGCAGGACCGGCCACGCGATCCGGTCGGTGGCGTCGAGGATCTCCAGGGCGCGGGAATGCGCGGCTTCGGCATGATCGCCGGTGGCGAGATCTGCGACCGTCCGGTCGCTGCGCTCACGCACCCATCCGAGCGCCTCGGGGGAGTCGACGGCCTCGAGGTGGAGGAACGGGTCGAAGATCGAGGTGCCGGTCATGCCCTCGATGATGCACGTGATCAAGCGAACAGATCGAAACCCACCTCGGATGTTCACAGGCTCTTGTTACGCGTTCGTGAGGTCAGTAGCATCTTCCGTAGCCGCGGGTCGACTGACCCGGCCATTCCCGATCAACGCGGGAGTGCATTTCAATGAACGGAGATACACACAATGGGTTCCATCACCGACCTCCTCAGCGCCGGTTCCGGCGAGTCCGGCTCCCTCAGCGGCGGCAACGCCACCGGCAACATCACCGACACGATCGCCGAGACCATCGGCGAGCTGGTCGCCACCGCCCTCAAGTCGGTCCTGGGCAACCTGTCCTGATCCTCGCTCACGCGAGCGGTCGCGCCGCCTTCTCCACATGGAGCGGGCGGCGTCGGTCATTTCGGGTGCAGTTCCGGCCAGCTCCGCCGTTCCGGTGCCGCCGGGAGCGCTACCCTGAGTGGCGTGGCTGACACTCATTACGATCTCATCGTCCTCGGCGCGGGCCCCGGTGGCTACGTCGCCGCCATCCGCGCCTCGCAGCTCGGCCTCAAGGTGGCCGTCGTCGAGGAGAAGTACTGGGGCGGCGTATGCCTCAACGTCGGATGTATCCCCTCCAAGGCCCTCCTGCGCAACGCGGAGCTGGCCAACACCGTCCAGCGCGACGGCAAGCTGTTCGGTATCTCCGGGGACGTGAGCTTCGACTTCGGCGCCGCGTTCGACCGCAGCCGTAAGGTCTCGGACAGCATCGTCAAGGGCGTCCACTTCCTCATGAAGAAGAACAAGATCACGGAGATCGACGGCTTCGGGAAGTTCACCGACGCCAAGACGATCGAGGTCGACGGCACGGAGTACACCTTCGACAACTGCATCATCGCGACCGGTTCCGTGGTCAAGACGCTTTCCGGGATCGAGTTCAGCGAGAACGTGGTGGGCTACGAGGAACAGATCCTCACGCGCGACCTGCCCGACTCGATCGTCGTCGTCGGCGCGGGGGCGATCGGCATGGAGTTCGCGTACGTGATGAACGCCTACGGCGTCGACGTCACGATCGTCGAGTTCATGGATCGGCTGCTGCCGAACGAGGACGAGGAGGTCTCCAAGGAGATCGCCAAGCACTACAAGAAGCTCGGCATCACGCTCCTCACCGGCCACAAGACCACCTCGATCAGCGACAACGGCGATTCGGTCGAGGTGGAGATCGAGTCCAAGGACGGTGAGGACACCCGGATCGTCACCGTCGACAAGGTGCTCATGGCCGTCGGGTTCGCCCCGCGGGTCGAGGGCTACGGGCTGGAGAACACCGGCGTCGAGCTGACCGACCGCGGCGCGATCGACATCGACGACAACATGCGGACCAACGTCGACGGCATCTACGCGCTCGGCGACGTCACCGCCAAGCTGCAGCTGGCGCACGTCGCCGAAGCCCAGGGCGTGGTGGCGGCCGAGACCATGGCCGGCGCCGAGACCCAGACGCTGGGCGACTACCGCATGATGCCGCGCGCCACCTTCTGCCAGCCGCAGGTCGCCTCGTTCGGGCTGACCGAGGCCCAGGCGAAGGACGAGGGCTACGACGTCAGGGTCGGCAAGTTCCCGTTCTCGGCCAACGGCAAGGCCCACGGGCTCGGTCACGCGACCGGGTTCGTCAAGGTCGTCGCCGACGGCACGCACGGCGAGCTGCTGGGCGCCCACCTCATCGGCCCCGACGTCTCCGAACTGCTGCCCGAGCTGACCCTGGCGCAGATGTGGGACCTCACCGCCGAGGACATCGCCCGCAACGTGCACACGCACCCGACCCTGTCCGAGGCCATGAAGGAGGCCGTCGAGGGCGTCGGCGGCCACATGATCAACCTCTGACAGCCTGCGGCGGGCCCGGCACCGGGTCCGCCGGCGTCGGGGGGCCACCCGACGGGGGCCCGCCGCGGTGTGCCGGGCGACTACTCGGCGTTGAGGATCTTCTCCATCTGCGCGACGTAGATCGCGTCCAGGGCGCCGGCCGCGGTCGGCAGGACGGGGTCCGCCGCCGGGTCGTCACCGCGGGCCGCGTACTCGACACTCACGGTGGTGTCGCGGGCGAAGCCGTGGATGGCGATGGCCCGGCTCAGTGCGCGCGTGCCGTCCGGCTGCGTCGTGATGAAGTCGCTGGTGACCCGGAAGCCCTCGGTGCCGTCGATGGCTGGGGCGTCGGCGACCGTCATCTTCAGCTCGACGTTCGGGTTGGCGGCGCTGCGCGAGGTGGTGCACGCCTCGTAGAGGGAGCGGTCCATGAACTCGTCGAGCCGCTCGCCCACCATGCCGATGCCGAAGCGGTGCTCGGTCTCGTCCTCCTCCGACTGCTTGTAGCGGACGGCGGCGGTCACCCCATCGGTGGTGGCGTGGTTGGAGACGGTCTCCAGGCGCGAGACCTTGTCGCACGCCGGGTCCTCCATGAGCTGGCGGCCCTGGTCGGCGACGAGCTTGTCCACCGCCTCCTGCAGCAGCTGACGGTCGACGACCTGGACGACGCCACCACCGGGCGCCTCGCCCTCCGCCAGGACGAGTTCCTCCACGGGCGCCTGCGGGGCGGACTGCGCCGCGGTCTCCGAGGTCTGGGTCTCGCTCGCGGGCTCGCCGCCCCGGGGGTTCTCCTCGTCCGACGAACAGGCCGTGAGAGCAGCCGCGGTGGCCAGCGCGAGACCGGCGATCGCGACGCGGCGGGGGGTGCTGGTGCGGAGGCGCATCTCTCTCCTTTGTCATTCGGTTACCCCTCATAGTGCCACCGGGCCCGTCGGTTCTGTGCATCAAGGCCGCGCGCGCCGCCGCCCGGTGATCGACGCCGACCGCCCCGGGGGCCCGAAGTCGGGGGCGGCGCCCGGGCGGGGGGAAGCAGTGGAAATCGCCGGGTGGGACTAGCCTTGGTCCGTCGCCGGACGAGCTCGATCGGCACCCGGACGAACACCCCGACCCGTCAAACCGACCCGGAAATAGGACAACGCTATGGACCATGACGGTGTGGACGCCGTGCTCTTCGACCTCGACGGGGTCATCACCCCGACGGCCGAGAAGCACATGCAGGCGTGGAATCGGATGTTCACCACCTACTTCGACGCCCGGGGGATCGACCCGTACTCGGATGAGGACTACTTCCGCTACATAGACGGCAAGCCGCGGGTCGAGGGCATCGCGTCGATGCTCGCCGCGCGGGGCCTCACCCTGCCCGAGGGCGACGACGACGACGAGGCCGGTCCCGACGCGGACACGATCCACGGGCTCGGTCTGCGCAAGAACGTGATCTTCCGTGAGCTGCTCGACGAGGGCATCGAGGCCTACCCCGGGTCGGTGGCCTACCTCGACGCCCTCGACGCCGCCGGCATCGCCTCCTGCGTGGTCTCCAGTTCCAAGAACGCCGAGGCCGTGCTCACCGCGGCCGGACTGCGGGACCGGTTCGAGGTGATCGTCGACGGGCTGGTCGCCGCCGCCGAGGGGATCCCCGGCAAGCCCCGCCCCGACACGTACCTGCGGGGCGCCGAGCTGCTCGGTGTACCCGCGGACCGCTGCGTGGTGATCGAGGACGCCGTCCCCGGCGTGCAGGCCGGCGCCGCCGGCGGGTTCGCGCGCGTGGTCGGTGTGGACCGCGGAGCCGGGCGTGAGACCCTGCTCGCGGAGGGCGCCGACCTCGTCGTCGTCGACCTGGCCGAGCTCATCCCCGGACTGACGGAGGCGAACCGGTGACCCGTATCCCCTTCTCCCGAGGACCGGTCCACGACACCGTCGGCGAGTCCGTGCCCGGCAACATCCGCACCACCTACGGCGTGAACCTCCGGAGCCACCTCGAGGTCCCCGAGATCAACCGCTCCACCCACCCCGCCGACCCGTGGCGTTGGGTCGAGACCCGTCCGAACGCGTCGCCGCTCGGGGTGTCCGAGACGCAGTTCGCGGTGGCGAACGGCTACCTGGGCATGCGTGGCAACCCGGAGGAGGGGCGCGACTCCGCCCAGCACGGCACCTTCGTCAACGGCTTCCACGAGACGTGGCACATCCAGCACGCCGAGGACGCCTACGGGCTCGCCCGCGAGGGCCAGACGATGATCCAGGCCCCCGACACCAAGACCATCCGCATCTACGTCGACGACGAACCGCTCCGGCTATCCGTGGCCGACCTCGAACACTACGAGCGCAGCATCGACTTCCGGGACGGGGTGCTGCGTCGGGAGATCGTGTGGCGCACCCCCGCCGGGAAGAAGGTCGTCATCCGCACCAGCCGGATGGTGTCGATGGTGGAGAAGCACCTCGCGGTGATGACGTACGAGATCGAGCTCCCGGACGAGCCCGCCCCCGTGGTGATCTCCTCGCAGGTCCTCAATCGGCAGGACGGCGAGGACGAATACAGCTCCGCCGCGGACGACGGCGCCCCGGCAGAGGGCTTCGACCCCCGCCGCGCCGAGGGACTCGAGCACCGGGTGCTCGAGCCCCAGGTCACCGAGGACCAGGGCGGGTACCACGTGCACGGGTACCGGTGCACCAACTCGGGCATGACGATCGCCGTCGCCGTGGACCACCTGCTCGAGACCGAGGACGACGTGGCCATGAGCCACGAGATCGACGACGACTCCTCGAAGATCGTCTACCACGCCCACGTCACGCCGGGACGGGTACTCAAGCTGACCAAACTGGCCGCGTACCACACCTCCGAGGTGGTTCCCGCGAGCGAGCTGGCGGACCGGTGCTCGCGCACCCTGGGACGGGCCCGCGTGCGCGGGGTCGAGGACCTGCACCGCACCCAGCGGGACTGGTACGACCACTTCTGGGATCGTGCCGACGTCGAGGTGGAGGGCCCCGCGGAGACGCAGCAGGCCATCCGGTTCAACCTCTTCCAGCTGGCCCAGGCCTCGGCACGGGCCGAGTACAACGGCATCGCCGCCAAGGGCGTCACCGGTAGTGGCTACTCCGGCCACTACTTCTGGGACACCGAGACGTACGTCCTGCCGTTCCTGACGTACACCATGCCGCGGTTCGCGCGTAACGCCCTGCGCTTCCGTTACAACATGCTCGACAAGGCGCGGAACCGGGCCAAATACCTCTCCGTGAACGGCGCCCTCTACCCGTGGCGGACCATCAACGGTGAGGAGGCGTCGGCCTACTACGAGGCCGGCACCGCCCAGTACCACATCAACGCCGACATCGCGCACGCCATGGTCAAGTACATGTGGGCCACCGAGGACCAGGACTTCATGATCCGCGAGGGCGTGGACGTGCTGGTCGAGACCGCGCGGATGTGGGTCTCGCTCGGTTTCTTCGACGGCGACGGCATGTTCCACATCCACGGCGTGACCGGGCCGGACGAGTACACGACCGTCGTGGACAACAACCTGTTCACCAACGCCATGGCCCGGTTCAACCTCGTGGCCGCCGCGATCGCCTGCAAGCGGATCGCGGCGTTGGGTGACGGCCAGTGGGAGGCCGTCTGCCGGCGGCTCAAGCTGCGCGACGACGAGACCAGCGAGTGGCGGCGTGCCGCCGAGAACATGGTGATCGCGTTCGACGAGGATCTGAAGGTCCATCCTCAGGACCAGGACTTCCTCGCGAAGGAGGTGTGGGACCAGGACCTCGAGGATCCCCGCCGCCCGCTGCTCCTGCACTTCCACCCGCTGGTGATCTACCGGCACCAGGTCCTCAAGCAGGCGGACGTGGTGCTGGCGATGTTCCTGCGCGGAGACGAGTTCACCGAGGAGGAGAAGCGGGCGAACTTCGAGTACTACGACCCGTTGACCACCGGCGACTCGACGTTGTCGGCCGTGGTCCAGTCGATCATCGCCGCCGAGATCGGCTACTGCGACGAGGCCTTCGAGCACTTCTCCAAGGCGCTCGTGGTGGATCTGGCCGACGTGCACGGCAACGCCGCCGACGGCATCCACGTGGCCTCCACCGGCGGGGTGTGGTCGGCCCTCGTCAGCGGGTTCGGCGGGATGCGCGACTACCGGGGTGAGATCTCGTTCGACCCGCGGGTGCCCGCGGAGTGGACGGGACTGACCTTCCGGTTGACGGTGCGGGGTACGCACGTGCGGGTGCGGTGCACGCACACGGAGATCACCATCGAGAACCTCAACGGCGCCGATTTCGCGTGCTCGGTCCAGGGCCAGCCGGTGACCGTACCGGCGGGGCGGACGATGTCGATGGAGCTCGATGCCCGGGCTCGCGTCTGCCTGCCCTGCGTCGACGCGGGCTGAGCCGCCCCGCCGCTCCGGCCCGGCGGGCGCACGAACCCCGCTGAGGCCCGATCCGCCCCTCGGAATCCAACCCGCGCCCCGGGGCCGGAGGG
>NZ_JAALDT010000057.1:0-3087 GCF_014144995.1 Dietzia sp. DQ11-71
GGCGTCGAAGTCAACTTGCAGGCAGGAAGTATGACAACGACCGGAACCGCGACTACCCAGGCCGTATCCCAAGCCGTGGCCGACGCCGGATACGCGATAGTCTCCGCAGATCAGACGGTCGGTGTCTCCTTGCCCATGGCGAGTGGAACGGGTGGCTGCTGCTGCAGCTGACGGTTGGCCCATTTCGGCCCGATGACGCGATGAACCACGTTCTCGAGCGAACACAGCATTGGCCGGGTGGGCACCCTCGCTCACCCGGCGCTCGACTTCCAGCCGCAAGTCATTGAGAGATGTCCGGGTCGGTATGTGGCCCGCGCGCGTGTGGCCCATATGGTGGCGCCGAGGATGATGGGGGACATGAACTCTTCTGCCCGTGCGCTCGGAACGACAGAAGTCGCCGCACCGACGCCACGTCCGGCCACGGGCTTGCGGGCGATGGTTGTCGAGGACGAGCAGTCTTTGGCCGATGTCGTGGCCACCTACCTCGAACGCGAGGGCTTCGAGGTGACGATCTGCGGCGATGGTCTTCAGGCGGTGACACTGGCCCGGCAAATCGACCCAGACGTCATCGTCCTTGACCTTGGCCTGCCCGGGCTGGACGGGGTGGAGGTCTGTCGGCAGGTTCGCACGCATTCCGACGCCGGTCTAGTTCCTTACCGTCGAAGTCGTCGATGAAGACTGCGGAATATACGACTGCCATTGTTCTCCCAAAGATTGTCAAGGTGCGGGACTAAGTATCCACACTAGCTTCCCCAGTATGGCCAGTGGGCTATCTCACAGCTTGGCGATATCTGGGGTTGTTCCGCACGTCCTCGGTCGGCTTAGTGCTGCTGAACGGTTTTTTTGCGGACGGTCGGCAGCAGCGTTGTCATCAGACCACTTAGAGCGTGCCGGCAACCGGAAACTCACCACATGCCGGTTATGGTTCCCAGCATCTCTTCCCAATGCCGCAGCGGCAGCAAGTGGCCCTCGTCCCGGTAGAGTTATTTCGACAAGCGGGGTTCCGGCGTGTGTTTGTCGCTGGGTCATGGTTCCTGCCGGGCTCGGTGCAGTGTCGCGTACATAGCCAGCACGTTATTGACGCGAGGCATCGTGGTCGAGATCCGACCACGCATACGGCAGGGGTGGAGGTCGTTTAGAGGGGATTGCAACCTCAGACACTGAGATGAGGTTCGGCGCCGCACCAGACGGCGTTCGTATCGTGTGGTGGCCGACTCCGATCAGTTCGGTGCGCCGTTGTGCGACTGCATGTCCCACCAAGGTGAGGCGATCTCCGAATGATGAGACCTCAGCGCGGACCACTGCCCCATGTCTGACGGTGGCCGGCGAGCAGTTTGTGCTCGCAACATCAATTAAGTCCGCCCGTTCAGCCCAGATACTTAGCACGCGGCTATTAGGGGACTTGCCCCCGGTCGTGATAAAAGCCAGTCCCACTCTCAGCTCATTTGTCACGGCAGAGCGGTGAATTGGGCCGAACACACTGTAAACACCAAATATCGGGCTACGGAATTGAACTGTCCATTGCTCGCCCTTCGAGTGCGCCTCGATCAAGCTCAACATCTGGTGGACCGGGCGCCGCTTCGGCGGCCGGAGCGCGGGTAGCGGGAGCGGCGAGTGCACCAAGGACCTCGAGACGATCGTAGCGAAACCGGACACTAGTGTCCTATAGTATCGCTGAGGGGCCCTCGGGTGCCAGAAAGGGTCGTGCCGGTCGCTCGACACGGTCGATCGACGGCGATAATGGGCCTGTGCCTATCTCGGATCACAAGTTTTCGCCCATGGAGCTGCGGGAGAGGGAAGTCGTGCGCCGAGCCATCGGAACGGTCGTAGCCCGGTTGCGGAAGGCGGCCGCGCTCTCTCAGGTCGAAGTTGCCGAACAGGCGAACATGAGCGAGAGAGAGCTTCGACGGATTGAAAAGGGAGTCGGCGGAACCCCGCTGGATCGTCTATGGCCTCTAGCCCGTGCGATAAATTCAACGCCAGAAGAAATCGTGCTTGAAGCGCAGAAGCTCATAAGCGCCGACCCAGAACTCGGCTGAGAATACTAATGGGCCAGCCGCGACTCGTTTGATAGGCCGACCCAGTGGCGAGATTTGGCATGGCTGTAGAGATTGACGATCGTGGTCTGCACCCACCAACAACTTTCAGCTAGAACAGTCAGTACCACTGACGGCTAGGCTGTTCACTCCGTCGCGGCCTCCGGCAGGTTGCAGGGCGAAATCCTTGGGCTGATTGTTCGACACGCGCTGGTAAATAATTGGTTGACCGGCCTGCGTGGTGCTCAGGGTGGCGGCACCGATGTGAGACTTGGCGAGGGACGGTAGGTGAGGGCCGCGAGCGTCACTTGCGCGGCCAGCACCTCGTTGAGGGCTTTGAGTTCTTGAACTTCGGCCGTGAGAGACTCCACCTTTTCCGTATTGTCATTTCGGGTTCGGTCTCTATTTTCAGCTTGATAAATTTCGATGAGTTCTTTTAGATCGAGGTGTTTGTGGGTAAGCGCCGTTCGTGCGAGACCGGCTTCCTGGGCTATCGCTTTGACTGATAGTCGTCCCGAACTATTTTCGGATTCACCTTTCAGGGTCCGAATGAGCGCGGCAATGAGTTTGTCGCGTTCTTCTGCATCATCACCGCGTCGGGTCATGAATTGTTCTCTCCTTGTTTGTGTCGGGTGATTTCCTTGGTAAGTTCGTCCGCGATTTGCTGGTTGCGCGCTGCCAGCGGGGCGGGTAAGTAGTCGATTTCAGCGAGTAGTTGGTCGCGTTGCCGCGTCTTCTCTTGGAAGTGGCGGTCGAGCAGGGCGATGTTGGGGCAGCCGCGTTGGCAGTTGGTGAGGTCTGGTGTCCCCGAGTCGCGGTTGGTAGTTCGGGTGGGGTGGCAGAGGGCGGTGGCGGCAACGTACGAGCAGACGTTGTGGGCGCGCCCGTTGTCGTGAATGAGAGTGAGTCCGGATCGTTTGAAACGCTCGAGTGCTGCTTCGGTTTTGACCTCGCCGGCGAACTCGGCAGCAAAGGCGGTGACGCCATCGCGGACGCGATTCGCGGCCGGGCCGCTAACCCCGCTGATTCACGGGCCGGTGTGACTGCTGCT
>NZ_JAALDT010000058.1:0-2154 GCF_014144995.1 Dietzia sp. DQ11-71
CCCGATGGGGATGGTCCACGTGTTGAGCGCGTCCTGCTCGGCGAGCCGCCGCTGAACCGGCACGTAGGTGCGCACCGGGTCGGCCTGATAGGCGGTGAACAGCAACCCGGAGTTGCTGATCTCGCCGCCCTCCGGCGGGTCGTCGTAGTTGTACGGCCGCCGCAGCATGGCCTCGCTCCGGTCGAGCTGCCGCGCCCGCGCGATGTGGGACTCCACCGGGATCACCGGAAGGCCCACCTCGTCGATCGCCTCGAAGTCGGCCGGGTCGTGCTCGTGCACCCCGGTCAGCGGCGCGCCGGTGTCGAGCCGCCGGCCGACGCTCAGCTCGCGTGAGGTGCGGTCGATCTCCTCCCACGTGTCCATCGTCATGCGGATCCGCCGCAACACGAGCGAGGACCCGCCCCGCATCCACCGCTGGACCTGCCCGTCAGAAGAGGTGCCGTCGGAGAACAGGATCTGGTCGAAGTCCACGTCCTGCTCGGTGGGGTTGACGGTGCCGTCGACCTGACCGAACAGATTGCGCTGCGTCCGCCCGCTGGGGTCCGTACCGACGGCCTTGCGGAAGCCCCGCTGCACCCACTTCTGTCGCGCGACCCCCCGCACGCCGGAGGCCAACACCCGGGCGGCGTGGGAGACGATCACCGGGTCGTCGGCGCAGATCTGCAGCAGCAGGTCCCCCTCGGACCACCGGTCCTCGAGTCGGTCGATCTGTGGGAACGCCGGCAATTGAGCGAGCCACGTGGGCCGCTTGTCCGGCATCCCGATCGCGTCGAACAGCCCGGGGCCGAACCCGATCGTCACCGTGAGCCGCGCCGGATCCTCGGCGAGCTCGGGTTCGAGGTCGGCGAGTCCGCCTCGCCCCCGGGTGAGCCGGGCGGCGTCCTGGGACCACGCCCGCAGGACTCCCTGGATCTCCGTGCGTGTCGCCCCCGGAACGATCTCGAACGCCACGAACGCGGCATGCGATTGCGGTCGCGTGGTGATGCCGGCCTGGTGCGGGCCGTGGAACGGTTCGGTGGCCGCCCCGACGACCCGTGAGTCGGCGACGGTTTTCCAGTCTCCGATCACCTCGTCGTCGTCTACGACGCCTCGCCCCGCGTACCCCGCGGCACCGCCCAGGACAGTGCCACCGACGACGCCGGCACCCACCGCCGCCGCGACGCCGCCGCTGAGCACCGACCGCCGGGACAGGCCGCGACGGTCCTGCTCAGCCATCGCTGCCCATGCCCCCGCTCATCTCGCCGTGACCGCCGCCGACGTACTCCTCTTCCCCGCCCCGGAAGTCGCGGGCGGAGACGGTGACGTCCTGCTCGGCGCCGTCGAACTCGAGGGTGAGGGTGATCTGCTGGCCGGTGGTGATGGGTCGCCCCAGCTCCATGAGCATGATGTGGTTGCCGCCGGGTTCCAGGACGAGCTCGCCGCCGGCGGGGATGACGAAGCCGTCCTCGCGTTCCTGCATCATCATCCCGCTGCCTCCGGGGACGGTCTCGTGTAGTTCGGCGCTGCCGCCGAGATCACTGTCGACGCCGGTCAGGTGCAGGTCGGTGTCGCCCGGGTTGGTGATGGTGCCGAAGACACCGGTCATCCCCGTGCCGGTGGCCTTGGCCCAGCCGTCCTCGAAGGTGACGGTGGTCGTGTCTGCTCCGGCGCTGGCGGCGGCGGTGTCGTCGTTGTCGGTCGCGCAGGCGGTGGTGAGAGCGAGCGCGAGTGCGGAGGCCGCGGCGAAGGCGGCACGCGTGTGGGTACGCATGGCGTGGGAGTCCTTGGTGTGGTGTGTGTGAACGCCCGGCAGCGCGTGCGCGTACCGGCGCGGGAGGTGGTCACACAGCCACGGGTGGCGCCCGGGTTCCGCCGCGGGCGAGGAGGTACCGTCCGCGCGGGGCGTCGGCGTCGTAGGAGGCCAGAAGCCTGGCGACGACGACGAGGTGAGCCGTCACCGGCATGGGCAGTACCCGGGCCGCCAGCCAGGACAGTGTCCCGGTCAGGATCGCCACCAGCGTGAGCGTGGCGACGATCGCGGCCAGGTGGGCGCCCAGCATCCCCGGGGTGAGCAGCGCCGCCGCGGAGGCCACCGGGTCGAGGCCGACGCCGTCCATCGCGGCTCGCACGACTGCGGGGTCCGCGGTGTGGTGGCCGAGCGCTCCGACCCCGTCG